>PWTE01000246.1 GCA_003563915.1 Nitriliruptoraceae bacterium | reverse complement strand
CGGCGCTGAACATCAACCCTTTCGACCAGCCGGACGTCGAGGCGGCGAAGCAGGCGGCCAAGCAAGCGCTGGAGGAGGGCGTCACCGAGCCCGAGGTGGCGGACGTGGCCGAGCTGCTCGCGCAGGTGCAGCCGGGCGACTACCTCGCCATCCAGGCCTACCTGGACCCGGCCGACCCTCGGCTCGAACAGCTCGAAGCCGCACGGACCGTGCTGCGTGATCGCTACCGCGTGGCGACGACGCTGGGCGTCGGGCCTCGGTACCTGCACTCGACGGGGCAACTGCACAAGGGCGGCCCCGACACCGGCGTGTTCCTCCAGGTCGTTGCCGACGACGAGCACGACCTCGCCATCCCGGGGGAGCGGTTCGGCTTCGCGACGCTGAAGCGTGCCCAGGCCGCAGGCGACCTGGAGGCGCTCCGCGGCCGTGACCGCCGCGCCGCCCGGGTCCGGCTGGAGGACCTGCTCGCGCTGGCCGAGTGAGGTGCCCGCCTCGCCTGGCCCCTACCTCGCTACCACGACATCCCAGACACACCACCTGACCCACCGGAGGACGTTCCGATGAAGCTCGGCATGATCGGTCTCGGCAAGATGGGCGGCAACATGGCCACACGGCTGCGTCGCCACGGCCACGAGGTGGTCGGTTTCGACCACGACCCGGAGCAGCGCGACGTCGGCTCGCTGGAGGAGCTGGTCGCCGCGCTCGAGGGCGAGCCGCGCCGCATCGTCTGGGTGATGGTGCCGGCGGGTGGTCCGACCGAGGACACGCTCGCGGCGCTCCAGGGGCTGCTGTCACCCGGCGACATCGTCATCGACGGTGGCAACTCCAACTTCAAGGCCTCGATCGCGCACGGCGAGGAGCTGGGCGGTGCGGAGCTGGCGTTCGTCGACGCCGGTGTCAGCGGCGGCGTGTGGGGGCTCGACGAGGGCTACTGCATCATGGCGGGCGGTGAGGCGGACGTGATCGACCACCTCCGCCCGATCTTCGACGCGCTGGTCACCGACGACGGTTTCGCGCACGTCGGACCCATCGGTGCCGGCCACTTCACCAAGATGGTCCACAACGGCGTCGAGTACGGGATGATGCAGAGCTTCGCCGAGGGCTACGAGCTGCTGCAGGCGACCGACCTGGCCATCGACATCCCGGCGGCGTTGGAGGTCTGGCGCCACGGCTCGGTGGTGCGTTCGTGGCTCCTCGACCTGTTCGCCGAGGCGGTCGCCAAGGACCCGAAGCTCGACACCGTCCGCGGGTGGGCCCAGGACTCCGGCGAGGGCCGCTGGACCGTCGAGCAGGCCGTCGACCTTGCGGTTCCGGCGCCGGCGATCACCGCCGCGCTGTTCGCCCGGTTCTCGTCACGCCAGGACGACGCGCCGGCGATGAAGGCCATCGCGATCATGCGCAACGCCTTCGGTGGACACGAGGTCCGGTCGTGACGGACCGCTCCGACACCCTCGTCCTGTTCGGCGGGACCGGTGACCTCGCCCAGCGCAAGCTCTACCCCGCGCTGTACGAGCTGGCCCGCGAGGATCGGCTGCCGTCCACGGTCGTCGCCGTGGCCGCCTCCGAGTGGCCGCTCGAGGAGTTGCGTGCCTACGTCGAGCGGTCCGTGTCACGGTTCGCGTCCGCCCCGGAGAACGGGGAGGCGCTGACCCGACTGTTGCAGGCGCTGCACTACGTGTCCGGTGACTACCGCGACCCCGGGACCTTCGAACGGCTCGGTGCGGTCCTCGGCGAGGCGCAGGCGCCGCTCATCTACCTCGCCATCCCGCCGAGCCTGTTCGAGACCGTGATCGCCGGGCTGGCCGGGGTGGGGCTCGGCGCGCGTGGCCGAGTCGTCCTCGAGAAGCCCTTCGGCCGGGACCTGTCCTCCGCGCAGGAACTCAACCGCTGCGTGCTGGAGGCCTTCCCTGAGGACGTGATATTCCGGATCGACCACTTCCTCGGCAAGGACCAGGTCCTGGACGTGCTGATGTTCCGGTTGGCCAACTCCTTCCTGGAGCCGGCCTGGAACCGCCACCACATCGCCAGCGTGCAGATCACGATGGCGGAGGACCTGGACGTCGAGGGTCGCGGCGCCTTCTACGACGAGGTCGGCGCGATGCGCGACGTGGTCCAGAACCACCTGCTGCAGGTGCTGTCGCTGGTCGCGATGGAGCCGCCGGTCGACGACAGCGCCGGCGCGCTCCGCGACGAGAAGGTCAAGGTGCTACGCGCCATGCCGGCCCTGGATCCCGGCCAGGTGGTGCGAGGGCAGTACGAGGGCTACCGGGACGAGGAGGGCGTCGCCTCCGACTCCGAGGTCGAGACGTTCGTCGCGCTGCGCACGACGATCGAGTCGTGGCGCTGGGCCGGGGTGCCCTTCTACGTGCGTGCCGGCAAGGCACTGCCGGTCACGGCGACGGAGGTCGTCGTCGAGTTCCGGCGACCGCCACTGGACTTCTTCGCCCGCTGCGATGCCCCAGCGCCCCATCCCAACCACCTGCGCTTCCGCATCAAACCCGGTGGCGAGGTCGGTCTGCAGGTCCAGATCAAGGCCCCTGGCAACGAGATGGTCAGCCACCCGGTGGAGCTCGCCTACGCCTACGACGAACGTGCGGAGGGGCGACGCGCGGAGGCCTACCAGCGCCTGCTCGACGATGCGCTTGACGGCGACCCGCGGCTGTTCGCCCGTGCCGACGGCGTCGAGGAGGCCTGGCGCGTGGTCGAGCCGGTGCTGGGGCCCACCGACAGCTCGGTCGCGACCTACGCGCGGGGGACGTGGGGGCCCGAGTCGGCCAAGGAGCTGGCAGCGGGCGTCGGCGGCTGGCACGACCCCGAGGTGTCCCGCGATGGCTGACCACACCCTGGCCGTCGACCTGGGCGGCACGACGATGCGCGCGGCGGTCATCGAACGCGGCGGGTACGTCGTCGAACGCTGCGCCCAGGCGACGCCGCAGGCGGACCGCTGCCCCGATGCGCTCCTTGCGTTGGTCCGCGACCTACTCGCTCAGCACCCCGTCGGCGGCGCGGTCATCGGCGTCCCCGGGCTGATCGACCACCGCGCCGGTGCGCTCGAACATGCACCCAACCTGCCACCGGGCTGGGCCGCGGAGCTTCGGGAGGACGTGCTCTCCGACCACCTCGGCGTTGCCGTCGCGCTGGGCAACGACGCCGACCTGGCAGCGGTCGGCGAGGTCAGCTTCGGTGCCGGCCGTGGGGTGGACGATCTCGTGTACGTCACGGTGTCCACCGGCGTCGGTGCCGGGGTGATCCTGGGCGGTCAGCTGCTCCGCGGGCGCCGGTCGCTCGCGGAGCTGGGGCACACCATCGTCGACCTCACGGCGATCCGGCAGGGTGATCCTGGCAAGGCCGAGGACCGTGGGTCTGGCTCGGCCCTGGGGCGGCACGCCGAGCGCGCCGGGCTCTCGGTCACGGGCGCTGAGCTCGCCGCGCAGGTCCGTGCCGGTGATCCAACGGCCACCGACGTCTGGGACGAGGTCGCTGGGGTCGCCGCCGCAGCCGTCGTCAACGCCACCCACCTCTACTCGCCCGAACGGGTCGTCCTCGGCGGCGGGATGGGGCGCGACCCCCTCCTGATCCCGATCGTCGCCGCCGCGATCGCGGAGCACGGCCCCGCCGGCGAGTGGCAACCGCAGCTACGCACCGCCGAACTGGGCGACGACGCCGGACTCGTCGGCGCGGCCCGCTGGCACGACCTCACGGAGCAGACAGCATGAGCGACAACGACGCCCCTGTGCAGCGCATCGTCCTGGTGCGGCACGCCGAGACGGAGTGGAGCCTCACGGGGCAACACACCGGCTCGACGGATCTGCCCCTGACCGACGGCGGGCGCGACAAGGTCCGTCGCGCGGCGCCGCGCCTCGCCGGACAACGGTTCACCCGCGTGTTGACCAGCCCGCTGCAGCGCGCGGCCGAGACCTGCGAGCTGACCGGTTTCGCTGAGGAGGCCGAGGCCCACGACGGGCTGCGCGAGTGGGAGTACGGCGACTACGAGGGCCGGACCACCCCGGAGATCCGGGAGGACCACCCCGGGTGGGAGCTCTACCGCGACGGCGCGCCAGGCGGCGAGTCCCCCGAGGACGTCCAGAAGCGGGTCGACGCCCTGGTTGAGGAGCTGTGTGCGCTGTGCCGCTCGGGTGGTCACGCGCTGCTGTTCAGCCACGGTCACCTGCTCCGAGCCCTGACCGCGCGGTGGATCGGGCTGCCGGTGCAGGGTGGACGCATGCTGGACCTCGGGACCGGCAGCATCAGCGAGCTGGGCTGGAAGCGTGAGCTCAAGGTCCTGCGGGTCTGGAACGATCGGGCCCATCTCGAGGTGGCGCCGTCGTGAAGCTGGACGTCGTTCCCCCCGACACGTTGGGCTCCCGCGCAGCGCAGGTGATCGCTGAGCGCCTGCGCGCCGCCATCGATGCCCGTGGCGTGGCGACCCTCGCCGTCTCCGGTGGGTCGACGCCGGCCAGCATGTTGGCGTCGCTCGCGCGGCTGCAGGACGTTGACTGGGGACGGGTCCACCTCTTCCAGGTGGACGAGCGGGTCGCACCGGACGGTCACGAGGACCGCAACCACACCCTGCTCCAGCGCACCTTCCTCGAGGTAGCCCCGATCCCGACCGCGAACGTGCACCCGATGGACGTTGCGGGTGGTGATCCCGTCCTGGCCGCGACGGACTACGAGCAGCAGCTGCGCGAGATCGCCGGCGATCCGCCGATGCTGGACGTCGTCCAGCTGGGTCTCGGCGGCGACGGGCACACCGCCTCCCTCGTGCCCGGAGACCACGTGCTGGAGGTCGAGGACCGCGAGGTCGCGGTGACCGAACCGTACGACGGTCGGCGACGCCTCTCGATGACCCGGCCGCTGCTGCGCCGCGCACGCGCGCGGATCTGGCTGGTCAGCGGCGGTGGCAAGGCCGTCGCGGTGGCGCGCCTGCTGGCCGGCGACCAGCGGCTCCCTGCGTCACGCGTCGCCCGTGACGAGGACCTCCTGCTGCTCGACCCGCCCGCAGCCGCCCGCCTGGATGACCGCGCCACCTGACCGTCCTCCTCCCCCTCCTCGTGCACCCCACCCGTCGATCTGCCTCATCAACCAGGAGCACCTGCATGGCCACCATCACGATCCCGGACCTGCGCGACGACGTCGTCGCACACTCGCACGGCCAGCCCGAGCCCCTCCCGCCGGGTGCGCCGCGCGACGCCATCGACGCGGCGCGCTTCCTGGCCGCCGACGCGGTCGAACGCGTGGGGTCAGGCCACCCGGGCACGGCGATGGCGCTCGCGCCCGTCGCCTACCAGCTCTACGCCCACGAGCTCCGGCACGACCCCGCGGCGCCCGACTGGGCCGACCGGGACCGGTTCGTGCTGTCGATCGGGCACGCCTCGATGCTGCAGTACGCCGCGCTCCACCTCGCCGGCTACGACCTGACGATCGAGGACCTGCAGGGTTTCCGCCAGACGGACTCGCGGACCCCGGGGCACCCGGAGCGTGGTCACACCGCCGGGATCGAGGCCAGCACCGGGCCCCTCGGCCAGGGCATCTCGATGGCGGTCGGCATGGCGCTCGCCGAGCGGAAGCTCGCGGCCGAGTTCAACCGCCCCGGTCTCGAGGTCGTCGACCACCGCACCTGGGTCGTGGCGGGCGACGGGGACATGATGGAAGGCATCACCAGCGAGGCCACCTCGCTGGCGGGCACCCTGGGGCTCGGCCGCCTCACCGTCCTGTACGACGACAACCACATCTCGATCGAGGGATCGACCGACCTCGCCTTCTGCGAGGACGTCGCCCGCCGGTTCGAGGCGCACGGCTGGCAGGTGCTGAAGGTCGACGACGCGAACGACCTGGCGGGACTGGGCGGCGCGATCGCGGCGGCACGTGCGGAAGAGGAACGCCCGGCGCTGATCGTGGTCCGCAGCCACATCGGGTACGGCTCCCCGAAGCAGGGTGACGCGTCGGCACACGGCGCTCCCCTGGGCGATGAGGCCCTGGCCGCGACGCGCGAACGTCTCGGGTGGGAACACCGCCCCTTCGAGGTCCCCGCCGACGTCTACGACCACTGGCGCGAGCAGGTCGCCGACCGCGCTGCCGCTCGCACGGCGTGGGACGAGACCTTCGAGGCCTACCGTGAGGCCTACCCGGACCTGGCGGCCGGGTTCGTCCGACGGATGGCGGGGGAGCCGGCCTTCACCGGCGCGAACGACCCGATCCGCGCGTCCGTGCCGAGCGACGGTGACGTGGCCACCCGCAAGGCGCTCGGCAGCGCGCTGAACGCCGCCGCAGCCGAGGTGCCCGAACTGATCGGCGGCAGCGCGGACCTGGCCCCGTCGACCTCCACCACCCTGGAGGGCCAGGGCGACGTCGGACGCGGCCACCTCGACGGACGCAACCTGCACTTCGGTGTCCGTGAACACGCCATGGGGGCCCTGCTCAACGGCATCGCCGCGCACGGCGGCTTCCGTGCCTACGGCGCGACCTTCCTGGTGTTCAGCGACTACGTGAAGCCGGCGATCCGCCTGTCGGCCCTGATGCAGCTGCCCGTCATCTACGTGTTCACGCACGACTCGATCGGCGTGGGCGAGGACGGTCCGACCCACCAGCCGATCGAGCACCTCGCCGGCCTGCGGGCGATCCCGGGGCTGACCGTGTTGCGGCCTGCCGACGCGGCCGAGACCGCGCTGGCGGTCGAGGCCGCGGTGACCGCCACCGGGCCGGTCGTGCTGGTGCTGTCCCGTCAGGGGCTGCCGGTGCTGGACAACCCGGACGCGGACCTGGCAGGCAGCGTCGTCGCCGACGGCGACGACGTCACGATCGTCGCCACGGGCTCCGAGGTGAGCCTGGCGCTAGCGGCGCGCGAGGCGCTCGCGACGGAACAGGTGAGCGCGTGCGTCGTGTCGCTGCCCTCCTGGGAGTGGTTCCTCGCGCGTCCCGCCGACGAGCGCGAGGCCCTGCTCCCATCCGACCGGCCGACCGTCGCCGTGGAGGCCGGGTCGTCCCAGGGCTGGCACCGGTTCGCCGACGCCGTGGTCGGCATCGACCGGTTCGGCGCCTCGGGCGCAGCCGCGGAGGTCGCGGAACTCGTCGGTCTCACCGCCAACGCGGTCGTCGCCCGTGCCCAGGAGTTGCTCGCTACGCGGTGATCATGGTCGCGCATCACGCGCTGCCGCCGACATCGCGAGGCGTTGGGAGAGCCGCGGGTGCACCGGAGAGCGCCAGGCGCGGTCGAGCACCCCGGGCTCTCCGCTGCGGCTCTGGCTCTCCGCTGCGGCTCTGGTTCTCCGCGAACACCCGCCGCGCCATCTCGGCACGTGGGCGGATGCCGCGCCGGCGCCCGATGATCCGCCGACCCCTGCCAGGCGGACGGGAGGCGGTGTTCAGGGGGTGTCGCCGACCTCGGCCTGCATCCGCCAGAGCCGGTCGGTGAGCTGCTCCACCAGGGTCGCGTACGCCGGATCGTCGTAGACGCTGTGCACCTCGAAGGGGTCCTCCACGAGGTCGAACAGCTCCCACTCGGGGCCCTCGCCCTCGCCGTCGTAGCGGATCAGCTTGTAGCGGTCGGTACGGATGCCGTAGTGCGCCTGCACGTTGTGGTCCGGATCCTCGTGCATCCAGTAGCGGTAGTACATCGCCGTGCGCCAGTCCGGCGGGGTCTGCTCCTGCAGGAGCGGACGCAGGCTGACCCCCTGCATCTCGTCCGGGATCGCGACGTCGGCCAGGTCCAGCAACGTCGGTGCGACGTCGACGTTCAGCGCCATGTCCGTGCACACCGAACCGTCGCGCACCTCCCGCGGGTAGCGCACGAGGAAGGGCATCCGCAGCGACTCCTCGTACATGAACCGCTTGTCGTACCAGCCGTGGTCCCCCAGGAAGAACCCCTGGTCCGAGGTGTAGACCACGACCGTGTCGTCGGCCAGTCCCTCGTCGTCCAGCCAGTCGAGGACCCGCGCGACGTTCTCGTCGATGGCCGCGACGCACCGGAGGTAGTCCTTGATGTAGCGCTGGAACTTCCACCGCTTCTCCTCGGCGGGGGTGAGGCCCTCCGGGGTCGGCACCTTCAGGTCCTCGAGCTTGAGGTCGCGGTCGATCCGCATCCGTGCGTTGCGCGCTGCGCTGGCCCGGAACGAGTAGTCGTCGTCGAAGGTCGGCGGGATCGGCACCTCCATGTCCTCGTAGAGGTGCGCGTGCCGTGGCGCCGGCTCCCAGCTGCGGTGCGGCGCCTTGTGGTGCAGCTTGAGCAGGAAGGGTCGGTTCGGGTCACGCGCCGCCAGCCAGTCGAGCGACAGGTCGGTGATGATGTCGGTCACGTAGCCTTCGACGACCCGGCGTTCTCCCTCAGGGTCGTCGGTCTCCCCCGCCTTCCACCGGATCAGCTCCGGGTCGTGGTAGTCGCCCTGGTCGGGGAGCACGTCCCAGTAGTCGAACCCGCTGGGGTCGTGGATACCGCCATGGCCGAGGTGCCACTTGCCGACCATCGCGGTCTGGTACCCGGCGGCCTGCAGCAGCTTCGGGAAGGTCGTCAACCGGTTGTCCATCGGCGTGTCCAACCCGGTGACCCCGTTCACGTGGTTGTACGTCCCCGTCAGGATCGCGGCACGGCTCGGGGTGCAGATCGAGTTCACGCAGAAGCAGTTGTCGAACCGCATCCCGCCCTCGGCGATGCGATCGAGCCCCGGTGTCTTGGCGAGGTGGCTGCCGTAGGCGCTGATCGCGTGGGCCGCATGGTCGTCGGCCATGATGAACAGCAGGTTGGGGCGGCGGTCGGTCACGGGCGAGCTCCGCAGGGTCGGTCGAGCAGGCGCAGTGGTGCGGGTGGTGGGACTCGAACCCACACGGACACGAGGTCCCAGGGCTTTTAAGGCCCCTCCGTCTACCGGTTCCGGCACACCCGCAACATCAGCAGCGTAGAGGCAGTGCCCGGACGGCGAGGTAGCGTCGCCGCCGGAGCGGAGGACGAGGAACACGATGGCACGTTGGTTCGGGAACGGCTGTGTGGCGAGCCCGCACCACCTCGCCTCGAGCGCTGGTCAGGCCGTACTTGCTGACGGTGGCAACGCGATCGACGCCGCGGTCGCCGCCAACCTGGCCTTGAGCGTCGTCACCCCCTATCACTGCGGTGTGGGCGGGGATCTGCTCGCCATCGTCTGGGACGGGCAGGCCACGGGTGTCATGTCGATCGGGGCTGCGCCCGCCGGTGCGACCCCGGAGGCGGTCCGCACGGCGATCGACGCCGGCCACGGCGACCCGGCCCAGACGCTGCCAGGCACCGCCGGCATGCCGGCCCTCGGCGCCCTGCCGGTCACCGTCCCCGGTGCCGTCGCCGGGTGGTTCGACCTGCTGGAGCGGTGGGGGAGCCGCAGCTTCGGGTCGCTGTCGACGACAGCACGTCACCTGGCTGCCGAGGGGTTCCCGGTCTCGCCCCACGCTGCCGAGTACCCGGAACGCGCGCGGGCACGACTCCGCGGCCAGCCCGGTTGGGACGAGCACTACGGCCGCATGCGTGCCGGGGAGCGCTTCGTCCAGACCGAGCTGGCCGGCACCCTGGGCACCCTGGCAGATCAGGGTCCCGACGCGCTGTACCGCGGACCGATCGCTGAGGCCATCGTCGAGACGCTCCAGCGCCACGGCTCGACGATGACCCCGGAGGACCTGGCGTCCCACGAGGTCGAGACCTGCACTCCCCTGTCCGCCAGCTACCGCGAGGTGGAGGTCCTCGAGCTCCCACCTCCCACCCAGGGGGTCACGGCACTCGCGGGACTCGGGATCGTCGCCGCGCGGGGCGCGCTGCCGGCGGAGCCCATCGACGCCACGCACGTGCAGATCGAGGCGGTGCGCGCCGCACTCGCCGACCGGCAGGACCACCTCGCCGATCCCCGAACGATGGCCGTGGACGTCACGGAGCTGCTGTCGCCGGCCCGCCTGCAGCGGATCGCCCAGGACATCGACCCGTTCCGCGCCGGCGCGTGGCCACCGGCACGGCCGGCGCCTGGTGGCACCGCGTACCTCTGTGCGGCGGATCGCGACGGACTCCTGGTGAGCCTGATCCAGTCGAACTTCGTCGGGTTCGGGTCCGGGGTGGTGGTGCCGGGGACGGGTATCGGCCTGCACGACCGTGGCGCGCACTTCAGCCTCGACCCGACCGATCCGAACGTGATCGGGCCGGGCAAGCGGCCGATGCACACCCTCATCCCCTCCCTGGTGCTGCGGGACGGCGAACCGTGGCTGGTGATCGGGACCATGGGCGGCGACGGTCAGGCCCAGTTCCACGTGCAGTTGCTGGGCGGGATCGTGGACCGTCGGGCCGACATCCAGGACGCGATCGACGCGCCGAGGTGGCTGGTCGATCCGGCCGACGGCAGCGTTGCGATCGAGGCGCGCGCCCGCGACGTCGCCGAGGGGCTCCGGGCACGCGGCCACGACATCGATCTCATGGAGGCGTTCGACCACCGCGCCGGACACGCGCACGCCATCGAGGTGACCGCAGCGGGCTACAAGGGTGCCTCGGATCCCCGCTGCGAGGGGGCGGTTGTCGGCTACTGATGCCCCGTTACGCTGCCGGCGCCAGTCCCGGTATCGAACGGAGCATCCGTGAGCGATCGTGTCCGGACCGTCGAACTCGGGCAGTTCGAGGATGACAACGCCCACCGGATCGCGGAGCACCTGGAGGCCGCAGGCATCGTGTGGTGGTCCAAGAGCTCGGGGCGGTTCACCCGGTTCGTGTCGGCAGCCGACTGGGGTACGCGGCTGTTCGTCGATGTCGAGAGGATCGACGAAGCCCGTCGGTTGGCCGAGGAGACCCTCGAAGGCTGAGGGTGACCCACCTGCCAACGGGCCGGAGGAACGCTCCTAGCCCGTCACCCGGGCGAAGCCACGCAGATCGCGGCGCTCCATCGATCGGACCTCGACCGGGCGGCCGGCGCGAGGAGAGTGCACGATCTGCCCGTTGCCGATGTACATGCCCACGTGGTGCACGCGCGGTGAGCCGGCGAAGACGAGGTCACCCGGCTTCAGCTCGGACCGGGAGATCGACCGCAGGTTGGTGAACTGGGAGTGGGACGTCCGGGGGAGGGTGACCCCGGCCTGGCGCCACGCGTAGACCATCAACCCGGAGCAGTCGAAGGCGTTCGGTCCGGTCGCGCCCCAACGGTAGGGCTTGCCGAGCTGCGCCAGAGCGGCGTCCACCGCGACCTGGGCATTGGCGCGGGCGGCCGGTGCCGGGCTCGGGGAGGGGTTCGAGGACGTCGTGTTCTGCGAGCTGGTGCGCTGAGCCGCCGCCTGCTGACGCGCACGCTCCTCCTGGCGGCGTTGGGCTGCTGCCCGTCGCGCGGCCTCCTCCGCGGCGCGGCGCTCAGCCTCCTCGCGCTCGATGGCCGACGCGAGGATGCGCTCGTTGCGTGCGACCTCGGCCGCCTGCTCCTCGATGGTGGCCTCGATCCGGTCGCGCCGCTCCTCGGCTTCGGCCGCCAGTTCCTGCGCGTGGGTCTCCTCGTCCCGCAGACGCTGCTGTGCGGCGCTGAGCGAGGTCCTGGTGGCGGCGAGGCTCTGGAGATCGGCCTGCTGTCCGGTCAGTACCCGCCGCAGCGCTGCGGCACGAGCACCGACATCGCCGGGCTCGGACACGGTGAGCAGGGTCGTGAACTCGACGGTCGGTCCGAACTTGTGGAGCTGTCGGACGTGTGTGACCGTCTGCGAGGTGAGTGCATCGGTCTCCCGCTGCAGGGCCTGCAGCTCCGCACGCGCCTCGGCGACCCGGCCCTGCGCCAGCTCGTAGCGCTCCTGGGCCTCGTTGTACTCGTCGACGACACCGTTGAACTCGTTCTCCAGGTCGTCCAGGGTCTCCTGGGCCCGCTCCAGCATGGAGCGCGCCTCCTGGCTGCTCGGCTGGGCGTCGACCGCAGTGACCATGACACCGAGCAGCGCGACGACGCTGACCAGCACCACCGACGGGCGGAGGGCGATCCAGGCGCGGGTCACGGGCGCTCCAGAGGTCGGGCGACGGTCGAGCGTGGGGTCATGGAGGCGACGGTGCAGGGCCCAGCGCGAACGCATCGGTCGGACGCGAGGCCACGACAGCCGGCCCGGAAGGCTAGCTCGCCGCGCCGTGATGTGCGCGACCGCCGGACTCCGTGACCCTGTCCCTTCGGACGGGGCGGCGTCTCCGGGCACGTCACCCGGTGGCCGGCCCGTTCGGGTGAGTAGGCTCCGCACCCGACCCGCCGATGTCGGAGCCGAGGAGGACGTCACCGTGACCGCGCGGTCCGCTACGCCTGCGCGCATCGCGGTGCTGGTCTCGGGCAGCGGCTCGAACCTGCAGGCCCTGCTGGACCGCATCGCACACGAGCCCGGCTTCGGTGGCGAGGTGGTGGTGGTCGGCGCCGACCGCGACGATGCTCTCGGACTGACCCGCGCGCGCGAAGCGGGGATCCCCACCGTCGTGCAGCGGCTCCGTGACCACCCGGACCGGGAGGCGTGGGAGCAGGCGCTCCGTCACGACGTCGCCGAGCAGCGGCCGGACGTCGTGGTGCTGGCGGGGTTCATGAAGATCCTGTCGGCGACCTTCCTCGACGGCTGGCCCGGTCGGGTCATCAACACCCACCCGTCGTTGCTGCCGGCCTTCCGCGGCGCCCACGCGGTCCGTGAGGCGCTGGAACATGGCGTGAAGCTGACCGGCTCGACCGTCCACCTCGTCGACGAACTGGTCGACCACGGCCCGATCATCGCGCAGCGGGCTGTTGAGGTGCGTCCCGACGATGACGAAGAGCGGCTCCACGAACGCATCAAGACCGTCGAGCACGACCTGTTCCCGACCTGCGTCGGCCTGCTCTGCCGAGGGCAGCTGCGGGTCGATGGTCGCACCGTGACGGTCCTGCCCGCCCCGGAACCGTCAGCCGCCCCGCCCCTCACCGACCAGGAGTGACCCGTGACCACCGACGTTGCGCCCGTGCGCCGGGCCGTGATCAGCTGCTTCGACAAGGAGGGGGTCGCCGAGCTGGCCGCGACCCTCGCCGGGTTGGACATCGAGATCGTCTCCACCGGCTCGACCGCCGGCGTGATCCGTGACGCCGGGATCGCCGTCACCGAGGTGACCGACGTCACCGGCTTCCCCGAATGCCTCGACGGGCGGGTCAAGACCCTGCACCCCCACGTGCATGCCGGGGTGCTCGCCGATCGGACCAACCCGGAGCACGTCGCGCAGCTCGACGAGCTCGGGGTCACCGCCATCGACCTCGTGGTCGTCAACCTCTACCCCTTCGAGCAGACCGTCGCATCGGGAGCCAGTGACGACGCGGTCATCGAGATGATCGACATCGGCGGTCCCACCATGGTCCGGGCAGCGGCCAAGAACCACGGCTCGGTGGGCGTGGTCGTCGATCCGGGTGACTACGCCGAGGTGGTGGCGGAGCTCCGCGAGCACGGTGGACTCACCACTGCGCTGCGGCGGCGGTTGGCGAGCGTGGCGTTCCGGCACACCGCGGCCTACGACGCCGCGGTCGCGACCTGGTTCCAGCGTGACGACGCCTTCCCGGAGCAACTGTCGCTGGCCCTGCCGCGGCGGGCGGTCCTGCGCTACGGCGAGAACCCCCACCAGCAGGCGGCCTTCTACACCCACGGTGCCGCGGTCGGCCTCGCCGCGGCCGAGCAGCTGCACGGCAAGGAGCTGTCCTACAACAACCTGCTCGACACGGATGCCGCTTGGGGTATGGCCATCGACCTCGAGGCGCCCGGCGTCGCGATCATCAAGCACACCAACCCGGCCGGGTACGCCGAGGCCGACGATCTCCCGACGGCCTACGCCCGGGCGCTGGAGGGCGACCCCGTCAGCGCGTTCGGGGGGATCGTCGCGGCCAACCGGCCGATCGATCGCGGAACGGCTGAGCGCATCATCGAGGTGTTCACCGAGGTGGTGATCGCGCCGGGGTTCGACGACGACGCGCTGGAGGTGCTGACGGGCAAGACCAACCTGCGCCTGCTGCGCATGCCCTCGGCCGAACGTCCGCTGCGAGGACGACAACTGCGCAGCGTCGCCGGCGGGCTGCTGGTCCAGGATGCCGACGTGGGCATCGAACCCTGGGAGGACTGGGAGGTCGTCACCGAGACCCACCCGGACGAGGGGGTGCTCACCGACCTGCGGTTCGCCTGGACCGCCTGCAAGCACACCAAGTCCAACGCGATCGTGCTGGTCAAGGATCGGCAGGTCGTCGGGGTCGGCGCCGGTCAGATGAGCCGGGTCGACAGCGTGCGTCTGGCCGTGGAACGCTCCGGTGAACGGCACGTTGGGTCCGTGTTGGCCAGCGACGCGTTCTTCCCCTTCCGGGACGGGCCGGATGCCGCCGCGCAGGCGGGTGTGACCGCTATCGTCCAGCCCGGCGGCTCGGTGCGGGACGAGGAGGTCATCGCCGCGGCGAACGAGCACGGCATCGCGATGGTGCTGACGGGGCGGCGGCACTTCCGCCACTGAGGCCTCGCGTCGCCGTGCGCGTCGACATCACGGGCCACCGGTACAGGCGAGGGGACCGATCCGATCAACGGGACGCGACCACAGGGAGATGGACAGATGAGCGCACGGGTGATCGACGGCAAGGCGCTGGCCGCCGAGGTACGGGAACGGATCGCCGCAGACGTTGCCGCGCTGACCGGGGAGCACGGCATCGTGCCGGGACTGGCGGCCGTCCTGGTCGGGGACGACCCGGCGTCGGAGGTCTACGTCGGGATGAAGCACCGGGCCAGCGAAGCTGCCGGGATGCACTCCCGCCAGATCCGCCTGCCGGCCGAGACCTCGCAGGAGGATCTCGAACAGGTCGTCCGCGAACTCAACGAGGACGAGGCGATCGACGGGATCCTGGTCCAACTGCCGCTGCCCGACCACCTCGACCCGCAGCCGATCCAGGAGCTGATCCTGCCCGCGAAGGATGTCGACGCGCTCAACCCCTACACCGCGGGGCGCCTGGCCGTCGGAGATCCGACGTTCCTGTCCTGCACGCCGTACGGCGTGCTGGAGATCCTCGACCACGCCGGCGTGGAGACCTCGGGCGCCAACGTGGTGATCGTCGGTCGGTCCAACCTGGTCGGCCGCCCGCTGTCGGTGATGCTGACGTTGAAGGGGCGCGATGCCACGGTCACCCTGGCGCACTCACGTACGCGGGACCTGGCCGCGGTGTGCCGCGGCGCTGACGTCCTGATCGCGGCGGTCGGGGTCGCCGGGCTCATCACGGCTGAGTACGTCTCCCCGGGAACCGTGGTGATCGACGTCGGCACCAACCGCAACGACGAGGGCAAGCTCGTCGGCGACGTCGCCTTCGCCGAGGTCGCCGAGGTCGCCGATGCCATCACCCCGGTCCCCGGCGGCGTCGGGCCGATGACGGTCACCATGCTGCTCCAGAACACGCTGGAGGCAGCGCGGTCTCGACGGGGTCTGCCGCGGCGCTGACGTCCGTCACGGGCAGGTCGCCTCGAACGAGAGTTCGTCAGCGACCTCTCCCAGGCCCTCGCCGATCTTCACCGCGTCGATCGAGGCGCGGAAGCTGCGCCCGTCACGTTCGATGAACCCTCTGGAGGAGTCGGCCAGCCAGGCATCGGTCTCGGTGAGGGCGAGGGCGACGATGTCCCCGGCCAGGAAGGCGAGGTCCTCGGGCAGGTCGTCCGCATCGAGCCACCGCTGCCAGGTGAACACCGGACCGTACTGCAGGAAGGTCTCGGTGTTCTCCGCGTTACGGGCCATCGTCGCATCCGGATCGGACCCGTCGTCCGCCGCGCGGCCTCGTAGCGCCTCGGCGATCACCGCAGACGGGGTCTCGGGGGAGACCGCGGAGCCACCGAACTCCAGCAGCCCGCTGGGGTCCTCGTCGGGGGCGAGAGCACACGTGATCACGACGAACGAGGAGGTCTCGCCGTCCACGGTGACCGTCGCCGTCCCCGTACCGCTCGATGCCGTGCTCGGGACCTCCTCGGAGAGGGCCGTCTCCTCGGGGTCGTCCTCAGAGGGGAGGTCGTCCGTCGGGGTGGCGCCCTCAGGTTCCGGTGGAGCTTCGGTGGCAGCAGCCGTTGGATCGTCCGCGTCGGATGCTGGCGGTTCGGGCGCCTCGGCGCCGCAGGCCCCGAGCAGCAGCACGAGCCCAGCCAGCGAGGCGGCCGCCGCGACCCGGCCCCTCGGTCCGCCCCTCCGGTAGCCGCCTACCTGCGCGGTCCCCATGTCGCCCCTCCCGTTCGTCCTGCTTGGGCCGTGCGCCCCACGCGCTCCTGCATCCTGCCCCTATCACGGCTCGTGCGGTGGAGTAGCCGGCTACTCCATCTGCGCCGTCCGCGACCGGCGACACGTCCCAGCGTGCGCAGAGCGTGCGGCCGTTGACGGTGGCGCAACCAGAGGGACGGTGCGGAGGAAGGTTGGGCCTAGCGTTCCGTGCGTGCATGCGCAGCTGATCGGCCGTACCGGGGAGCTGGGACAGCTCCTGCTCTCCGTCGCGGGCCGGAAGGGCGCGGTGCTGGTCGGCCCCGCGGGTGTCGGCAAGTCCCGCTTGGCCATCGAGGTGGCGGAGCAGGTCTCCCCCGAGGTCGTCGTGCACCGGGTGAACGTGACCGCCGGGGCAGCCACCGTCCCCCTGGGTCCGTTCGTGCAGGTGGCTCCCGGACTCGGCGAGGTCGTGGGTGGCGCGGACCTCACGGCGTCGGTCTACGCCCACGTCGTGGAGGCGCTGCGCGGGCCGAAGGAGCGTCAGACCCTGCTGCTGATCGATGATGCCCACCTGCTCGACGAGGTCTCGTCCGGCCTCGTGCACCAGCTTGTCGCCGGACAGGTCGTGACGGTGGTGGCGACGGTTCGCAGCGGTGAGTCGGTCCCTCCCGCCGTGGTTGCCCTCTGGAAGGACCTCGGCTGCGAACGGCTCGACCTCGCGCCTCTCAACCGGACGGCGACGACGGACCTTGCCGGCGCCCTGCTCGGCGCGCCGGTGGACGGCCGCACCGCTGCCGAGCTGTGGCGGTGGACGCAGGGCAACCCGCTCGAGCTCCGTGAGCTCCTGCTGTGTCTGCGTGATGACGGGCACCTGATCCACCTGGACGGGTACTGGAGCCTCGAGGGCGAACTGCGCATCTCCCCGCGCCTGATCGACCTGGTCGCCGACCGGCTGGCTCGGGTGAGCGACGACCTGCGTCACGCGACGGAGTCGATCGCGAGCGGTGAACCACTCGACGCGCAGGTCGCCGCGGTCGTGATCGGCCCGGAACGCCTCGAAGCACTGGAACGCAGGGGTCTCCTGCGGGTCGTCGGGTCGTCGGCGTCGCGTGTGAACGTGGAGCTGGCGCACCCCCTGTACGGCGAGGTGCTCCGCGCGGAACTGTCGGCAGCGCGAGGTCCCGAGGTCGCGAGACAGCTCGTGGCCGCCCACGAGGCCGTCAGGGGGGCGGTCGTCGATCCGCTGCGGCTGGCCACGTGGCGCCTGGAGGCGGGCCTGGCGACGGCGGACGAGCTGGCGGATGCGGCCCGTCTCGCCCTCGTCCGGACGGCGTACGCCCTGGCTGCGCGGCTGGGCCGAGCATCCCTCGAGCTCGCGGAGTCCCACGACGCACTCGCGACGGTCGGTTCGGCGTTGGCTGCCCTCGGCGACCTCTCGGAGGCCGAGAGGTGCTTGCGGCGGGCCGCGGAGCTGGCTCCGGACCACGCGGCGCGGACCTGGGCCGTGGTCGCCCTGGCCCACGCGTGGCACTTCCATGGTGGACGGTACGAACAGGCCGTGGGGTTGCTCGAGGCGCAGCTCGAGCTCGCCTCCACGCCTGCGGGTTCACGTGATGCTCTGGTGGGGGAGCTGGCGCTGCTCCACATGACGGCGGGCAACCTCCCCCTCGTAGCGCGAGCCGCGCAGCCGCTCATCTCCGACGGGCACGCCAGTCATCGCACTCGACTGCTCGCGCTGGTGGCGACCTCGATGACCCAGGCGCTCATGCTCCTCCCCGAAGCCGCGAGGGCGTCGGTCCAGGAAGCCTGGCCACTCGTCGAGCAGGGCCGGAACGTCCTGCCGGCGGTCGAGGACCTGCTCCATGCGAACCTCTACGCGGCCGATCTGAGTGCCGGCGACCTCGCTGCTGCGCGACGGCGCGTGGACGAACACCTGCAACGCTCGCTGGAACTCGGGCGTGGCGATCTCTCGGGGTTCTGGACCTTCCTGCGGGCACAGCTGTGGCTCTACGAGGGGCACCCCCGGCGCAGCTACGACGCCGCTGTGGAAGCGGCTCGGTTGCTGTCGCAGGTCGATGTCACGGGGAGTCGGCCCCTGGCCCAGATCGAGGCGGCCTACGCGGCCGCGGTGTGCGGGCGTCTCGATCTGGCGGAGGCGCGTCTCGCCGAGGTCGCACCCGAGGCCCGTGCCCTGCCACGGTTCCGATCGCGGTTGGACCTGGTCGCTGCCTTCGTCGCGGTCGGAGGGCCCGGTCTGGCGCGTGCCGCCGACCTGGCGGTCGAGGCCGGCGACCGGGCGCGTGAGGACGGCATCCTCCTCTGGGCGGGTGAGGCCTGGCACCTGGCCGTGCGTCTCGGAGCGCCACAGCTCGCCGAGACGCGACTGGCCGCCCTGGCCGTGCAGGCCCCGGGTACCGCCGTGACCGTGCAGGCGGCGCATGCCTCGGCACTCGTCGCCGGCGATGTGGATGCGCTGGTCGAGGTGGCACGTCGGTTCGCGGCGCACGGGTACCGACTGCTCGGCGCCGAAGCCGCAGCGCAGGCGACCACCGCGCTCCGGCGTGGGGGCGAGGCCCGACGGGTCCGGCAGGTCGCCGCACTGGCTCGGGAGATCCTGCCGGCAGACGCCGGAGCCGCGACCCCCGCCATCGCCGAGCTGCGGGATGCGCCGCCCCTGACCCCACGTGAGCGCGAGATCGCGCTGCTCGCGGCGCGCGGGATGACCAGCCGTGAGATCGCGGTCCGCTTGGGCTTGTCGTCGCGGACCGTCGACAACCGGCTCGCCGGCGTCTACGACAAGCTCGGCATCGCGGGACGTCAGGAGCTCGGTTCGGTCTTCGGCGAGCCACCGGCCCTGCCGGATCGCCCCGTTCCGGCGTGAGCTCACCTCGGCTGCCGTACCGGCACCGTGGGACAGTAGGATCGGGACGATGTCGACGTCGCTGGAGGAGTCCTGATGAGCACCCCCGTCCGTGTCGCCGTAACCGGAGCTGCCGGTCAGATCGGGTACGCGCTGGTGTTCCGGATCGCCTCGGGACAGATGTTCGGACCGGACACCCCCGTCCACCTGCAACTGCTCGAGATCACGCCGGCGCTGGATGCTCTGCAGGGTGTGGCCATGGAGCTCGAGGACGGCGCCTTCCCGCTGCTCGCCGGGATGACCCTGACCGACGATGCCGCCGAGGCGTTCGACGGGACGAACGTGGCGTGTCTGGTCGGCGCGAAGCCTCGGGGACCCGGGATGGAGCGCGCGGACCTGCTCAAGGACAACGGCGCGATCTTCACCGGGCAGGGGCGTGCCCTGGCGGACAACGCGGCCGACGACCTGAAGGTCGCGGTGGTCGGGAACCCGGCGAACACCAACGCGCTCATCGCCGCCGCCAACGCCGAGGGTGTGCCGACCGAGCGGTTCAGCGCGATGGTGCGCCTGGACGAGAACCGGGCCAAGAGCCAGCTGGCGAACAAGGCAGGGGTCTCGGTCGCCGAGGTGACCAACCTGGCGGTCTGGGGCAACCACTCACCCACGATGGTCCCCGACTTCGACAACGCCAGGATCGGCGGTCAGCCGCTCACCGACGTGATCGAGGATCGCGGGTGGCTGGAGGGCGAGTTCCTCAGCACGGTGCAGCAGCGGGGTAAGGCGATCATCGACGCGCGTGGCGCGTCCTCAGCCGCGTCCGCGGCGAACGCGCTCATCGACCACGTCGCCAACTGGTGTGGAGGCAAGCCCACCCCGGAGGGTGACTGGGTGTCGATGGCGGTACCGTCCGACGGCTCCTACGGGGTCCCGGAAGGGCTCATCTGCGGGTTCCCCGTCACGACCGACGGCGCCGGCGCCTACCGGATCGTCGAGGGGCTCGAGCTCTCCGGGTTCACCCAGGCCAAGCTCGGGTCCACGGTCGCCGAACTCGAGGAGGAGCGTGACGCGGTCAGCGACATGCTCTAGCCGCCCGGCGTTGCGACGGTGCGGCGCTACGGTGCGCGCCTCTCCCACTTCCTCGTGAGGTCTTCGACGTGACTCGCGTCTTCTCCGGCATCCAACCTACGGGTGACCTCCACCTCGGCAACTACCTCGGTGCGCTCATCAACTGGGTCGGCTTCCAGGATCGGGCCGACTGCGTGTACTGCGTGGTCGATCTCCACGCGATCACCTCCCCGGCGGAGCACGATCCCACGACGCTGACGCAGCGGACCCTGGACACGACGACGCTGCTGTTGGCGGTGGGCATCGATCCCGCGCGCTCGATCCTGTTCGTCCAGTCGCACCTGCACGAGCACGCCGAGTGCACCTGGTTGTTCAACTGCGTCGCCGGGTTCGGCGAACTGCGCAAGATGCCGCAGTTCAAGGAGAAGTCGGAGGGCAAGGGCGAGTCGGTCAGCGTCGGGTTGTTCGACTACCCGGTCCTGCAGGCCGCGGACATCCTGCTCTACCACGCCGACGAGGTGCCGGTCGGCGAGGACCAGCGCCACCACATCGAACTGGCACGCGACATCGGCCAGCGTTTCAACCACCGGTTCCGTGACGAGGTCTTCACCCTGCCGAAGGCGATCCATCCGCCAGCGGCAGCGCGGGTGATGGACCTGCAGGAACCCACCAACAAGATGTCCAAGTCGGCGTCGACCGACAAGGGCATCGTCAACCTGCTGGACGATCCGGCACGTATCACGAAGAAGGTCAAGAGCGCCGTCACCGACTCCGCCACGGACATCCGGCACGATCGGGTCGAGAAGCCCGGGGTGTCGAACCTGCTGGAGATCCTGGCGGTGGCGACCGGCCGGAGCGCTGACGATCTGGCGGCCGAGTACGACGGTCAGGGCTACGGCGTGTTCAAGGCGGCCGTCGCCGAGGCGGTCGTGGAACTGCTCCGGCCCATCCAACAGCGCTACCACGAACTCGCGGCCGACCCGGCTGAGGTGGAGCGTGTGCTCGCAGATGGCGCGGCTCGAGCACGCGAGGTAGCGGCGCCGACCCTGGCGAGGGCGAAGGCTGCGGTCGGCCTGCTGCCCCCGGCCTGACGGGGTGAACGCAGGTGACCACGCCGCTGCGTCTGCAGACCCACGTCTGGAACCCCGCGGGTGCGCGGCGGGCGCTGCTCCTGCACGGGCTGACGTCGGACGGTGGTACCTGGTGGCGTATCGCCAGCGACCTGGCGGACGCCGGCTACCTCGTGATCGCTCCCGACCTGCGCAGCCACGGTCGCAGCCCCTCGGCGGTCGATCACCGGGTCACGACCCTCGCGGCGGACGTCGCACAGCTCGGTGAGGGTTGGGACCTGGTCGTCGGCCACTCGCTGGGCGGGTCGATCGCGGCGGTGCTCGCCGGGCAGCAGCACCTGCCAGCGACGCTGTTGATCGACCCGGTGCTCGACCTGCCGGCCCACCAGCGAGGACCGTTGCGTGCGGCGATCCACGCCGAACTCCAGACCACGGATGCTGCGGCGATCCAGGCCTCCCACCCCACCTGGTCCCCGCGTGACGTGCAGCGCAAGGTCCTGGCGCTCGGGCTGGTCACACCCGATGTCGTCGACGCGGTGCTCGACCACAACGATCCGTGGGACGTCCGGTGGACGGTGCCGCGGTGGTCCGGCAAGGTCCACCTGCTCGCTGCGGACCCGGCCCAGGGGGCGATGCTGAACCCCAGCACGATCGCCGAGGTGGTGCGAGCGGCCGGGGACCGGGTGACCGCCAGCGTGGTCGACGGTGTGGGGCACTCGGTGCAGCGGGAACGGCCAGAGGCGGTGATGGAAGCGATCGCGCGGTTGACCGGTTCCCCGTGAGCAGCCAGGACACCGCAACATCGTGCCCGTGAACGAGAGGCCTCTCGATGACCAGCCCGCCCCCGATCGTCTACTGGCGCCCTGGTTGCGGGTTCTGTTCGGCTCTGCTGTCAGGTCTCGAGCGCTCGGGGCTCGACTTCCAGCGGCGGAACATCTGGGACGATCCCGAGGCGGCGGAGTTCGTCCGGTCCGTGGCCCGCGGTAACGAGACCGTTCCCACCGTGCGGGTGGGCGATGTCGCGTTGGTGAACCCGACCTCGCGGGAGGTCCTGCGGACGGTCGCCAGCGAGGTTCCCGACCGACTCCCCGAGGACCTCGACCCCGCGGAGCTGGAGCGCAAGGGGCCCGGTGGGTTCCTAGGACGTCTCCTGGGAGGCTGAGCCGTCACCCCTGGCGGTTCAGAGGTAGCCGCGCAGGGTCGCTGCCTCGACGACGCGCTCCACGGAGAGGCTGAAGGCCGCCTCCCGGAAGCTCATGTCCTCACTCGCGTGGCTCTGCTGGAAGTCCCGGCACTCACGGTAGGCCCGCTGCAGCTTGAGCTCGAGGCGACGGTTGACGTCGTCCAGTTCCCAGCGGATCTCCTGGTTGTTCTGGACCCACTCGAAGTAGCTGACCGTCACGCCTCCGGCGTTCGCCAGGATGTCAGGGACGATGAGCACACCACGGTCCTCCAGGGCGTAGTCCGCGACCGGGGTCACGGGGTGGTTCGCTGCCTCGACGATCAGCTTGGCGCGGATCGCTTCGCAGTTCTCGTGCGTGATCACCTCGCCGAGCGCGGCGGGGATCAGCACGTCGACGTCGAGTTCGAGCAGATCCTCGTTGCTGATCGGCTCGCTCCCCGGGAAGTCGACCACCGATCCGCTCTCGTGGACGTGCGCGGTCAGGTCGTCCACCTTGAACCCGTCGGCCGCATAGATCCCCCCGTTGACGTCCGAGGTCGCCACGATGCGGTAACCCCGCTCGGCCGCGATGTGCCCGGCCCAGGAACCGACGTTGCCGAAGCCCTGGATCGCGATCGTCAGGTCCTCGGGCTCACCGAGACCGAGTTCCCTGACGGCCTCTTCCATCGTGACGACGACCCCGCGGCCGGTCGCTTCCTCGCGCCCGAAGGAGCCTCCCAGCGGTACCGGCTTCCCGGTGACGATCTGCGTCGTGTGACCGACCTTGCGGCCGTACTGATCCATGATCCAGCTCATGGTCTGCGCGTTGGTCCCCATGTCGGGCGCGGGGATGTCGCGCGTCGGCCCGATGATGTGACTGATCTGGTCGGCGTAGCGGCGTGTGACCTGCTCCTTCTCGCGCTCGCTGAGCTGGGTGGCATCGACCTGGACACCGCCCTTGGCTCCTCCGAACGGCACGTCGACGAGTGCGGTCTTCCACGTCATCAGCGAGGCCAGCGCGCGCACCTCGTCGATGTCGGCATCGGGGTGGTAGCGGATGCCACCCTTGTACGGCCCACGGGCGGCGTTGTGTTGGACCCGGTAGCCGTAGGCGATCTCCATGTGTCCGTCGTCGCAGCGGTACGGCACCTGGACGCGAAGCTCGCGGAAGGTCCCGGACAACATCGCGATCGCACTGTCGGCGAGCTCCTGGTTGCTCGCCGCCCGCTGGAAGAAGTAGTTGACCGCCTCGAAGGGGGTCATCTGTTCGGTCAGTTCCATGGAGGTTCCCTCGGCCCGTCGCTGCTCCCAGCGGGATGCAAGCAGCCGAGCGCCGCTCCGTCGAGCCTGTGGTCACGGGGCCGCCCTTCGATACGGCCCGCAGATCTGCGATCCAGCCGGAGGGGAGGTCTCGAACCCTGTCGGCGGGGACCGTCGGCTGGAAGGTGGCCAGACGGCCGGTGGTAGTCTCGAACCGACGTTCCGGCCGTCCCCCCGCAGGAGCTCTCGATGGCGACCAAGGTCTCGCACGGCGACGACGCGGCGACGGGTTCGCGGCGTACGCCGTTCCTCGTCGAGCTGTACCGCTCGGCTCTCGGTAAGAAGTACCTGATGGCCATCAGCGGCATCGTGTTCATGGGGTACGTGCTGGCCCACATGCTGGGCAACCTCAAGCTCTACCAGGGTCCCGAGGAGTTCAACAAGTACGCCGAGTTCCTCCGCGAGGGCTTGCTGACGCCGATCCTGCCCGAGTCCGGGATGCTGAACCTGCTGCGGCTCGTCCTACTCGTCTCGCTCGTCGTGCACGTCGTCGCCGCCGTGCAGTTGACCCGGATGAACAAGCAGGCTCGGCCGGAGTCGTACCGCTCGAAGCGCGACTACGTCGCCGCGGACTTCGCCTCCCGGACCATGATCTGGACCGGCACGATCGTGTTGCTGTTCGTCGCCTATCACCTCGCCGACCTGACCTGGGGTTGGGTCAACCCCGCGGAGGCCGGCGCGACCGTCTACGACAAGGTCGTCGCGAGCTTCTCGGTCCCCGCGGTCGCGGCGTTCTACCTCGTCGCGAACCTCGCTCTGGGGGTCCACCTCTACCACGGGGTGTGGAGCCTGTTCCAGTCGCTCGGGATCAACAACCGGCGCTTCAACCACTGGCGCCGTGCCCTGGCGGTCGGCTTCACGGTCGTCGTGGTCGGCGGGAACCTCTCCTTCCCCATCGCCGTGCAGGTCGGTCTCATCTCCTGACCCGAGCTCGGCGGCCTCACCCCGCGCAGCTTCGAACCCGCTACGAGCCGTCCCCGACACGAAGGCGTGAACCATGCTCGACGCCAAGACCCCCGAGGGTCCCATCGAGACCAAGTGGGAGAACCACAAGTTCGACATGAAGCTGGTCAACCCGGCGAACAAGCGGAAGTTCGAGATCATCGTCGTGGGGACGGGGCTCGCAGGAGCCTCCGCCGCAGCCACCCTCGGTGAGCTCGGGTACCGGGTGAAGGCGTTCACCTACCATGACTCGGCTCGCCGGGCGCACTCGATCGCCGCGCAGGGTGGGATCAACGCCGCGAAGAACTACCACTCGGACGGCGACTCGATCTTCCGGCTGTTCTACGACACCGTGAAGGGTGGCGACTACCGCTCCCGCGAGGCCAACGTCTACCGGCTCGCCGAGGTGTCCAACAACATCATCGACCAGTGCGTGGCGCAGGGCGTGCCGTTCGCCCGCGAGTACGGCGGGTTGCTTGACAACCGCTCCTTCGGTGGAGCGCAGGTCAGCCGGACGTTCTACGCCCGCGGCCAGACCGGCCAGCAGCTGCTGCTCGGTGCGTACCAGGCGCTGTCCCGTCAGGTGAAGGCCGGCACGGTCGAGTTGCACACCGGGCTCGAGATGTTGGATGTGGTCGTGGTCGACGGCAAGGCGGCCGGCATCATCGTCCGCGATCTGAACACCGGGGAGATCAGCCGCCACTCGGCGCACGCGGTGGTCCTCGGAACCGGTGGCTACTCCAACGCCTTCTACCTGTCGACGATGGCGATGTCGTCCAACGTGACGGCCGCGTGGCGGGCACACCGGAAAGGAGCCTTCTTCGCGAACCCCTGCTTCACGCAGATCCATCCGACCGCCATCCCCTCCTCCGACGAGTTCCAGTCCAAGCTGACGCTGATGTCGGAGTCGCTGCGCAACGACGGGCGGATCTGGGTCCCGAAGGACCCGGACGAGACCCGCGCGCCCGGGGACATCCCGGAGGAGGACCGCGACTACTACCTCGAGGTGAAGTACCCGGCCTTCGGCAACCTGGTGCCCCGCGACGTGGCCTCGCGCAACGCCAAGACCCAGGTCGACGCCGGCAAGGGGGTCGGACCCTTGAAGAACGGGGTCTTCCTCGACTTCGCCGACGCGATCGGGCGGCTCGGCCGTGACGCGGTCGCCGACAAGTACGGCAACCTGTTCGAGATGTACGAGCGCATCACCGGCGAGGACCCCTACCAGGTGCCGATGCGCATCTACCCGGCACCGCACTACACGATGGGCGGGCTATGGGTGGACTACCACCTGCAGACGACCATCCCCGGGTTGTTCGCGATCGGTGAGGCCAACTTCTCGGATCACGGCGCCAACCGGCTTGGTGCCTCGGCGCTCATGCAGGGGCTGGCGGACGGCTACTTCGTGCTGCCCTACACGATCGGCGACTACCTCGCCCCGCAACTCGGTTCGACGCCCGTCGACACCTCGGCGTCAGAGTTCGACCAGGCCGAGGCCGACGTGAAGGCGCAGGTCGACCGGTTCCTGGCGACCAACGGCACGCGATCGGTCGACTGGTTCCACCGGGAGCTCGGCAAGATCCTGTGGGACCACTGCGGGATGGAGCGCAGCGAGGCCGGGCTCGAAAAGGCCCTGTCCGAGATCCCCGCGCTGCGCGAGGAGTTCGAGCAGGACGTGCGGGTGCTCGGATCCGCGGAGACGCTGAACTCGTCACTGGAGAAGGCCGGTCGGGTCGCCGACTTCTTCGAGTTGGCCGAGCTGATGTGCCGCGATGCGCTGACCCGTCGCGAGTCCTGCGGCGGACACTTCCGCGTGGAGAGCCAGACCGAGGAAGGCGAGGCGCTCCGCGACGACGACGACTTCGCCCACGTCAGCGCGTGGGAGTGGACCGGGCAGGGCTCGGAGCCCGTCGAGCACCGTGAGCCGCTCGAGTTCGAGTACGTGAAGCTCACCCAGAGGAGCTACAAGTGAACCTCACCCTCCGTGTCTGGCGACAGGCTGGCCCGGACGCCCCGGGCCGCTTCGAGACCTACGAGGCGACCGACATCTCTCCGGACTCGTCGTTCCTCGAGATGCTCGACCTGGTCAACGAGGACCTGATCGGGCAGGGCGAGGAGCCCATCGAGTTCATGCACGACTGCCGTGAGGGCATCTGCGGGACCTGCGGGATGATGATCAACGGGAGGGCCCACGGGCCCCAGTCGATGACCGCGACCTGCCAGCTGCACATGCGGACCTTCCAGGACGGTGATGAACTCGTCCTCGAGCCGTGGCGCGCCAGCGGCTTCCCGATCGTCAAGGATCTGGTCGTCGACCGCTCCGCCTTCGACCGCATCATCGAGGCCGGTGGTTACATCTCCATCGATACGGGCTCGGCCCCGGACGCCAACCTGATCCCGGTCGCCAAGCAGGACGCCGACCTGGCGATGGACGCCGCGGCGTGTATCGGCTGTGGGGCGTGCGTGGCGGCCTGTCCGAACGGAGCGGGGCAGCTGTTCACCTCGGCGAAGCTCGCGCAGCTCAACACCCTGCCGCAGGGCCAGCCCGAGCGGTACGAGCGGACCGAGGCGATGGTCGAGGTGATGGAGGAGCACTTCGGGTCCTGCACCAACATGGGCGAGTGCGAGGCCGCCTGCCCGAAGGGCATCTCGATCGACTTCATCGCGATGATGAACCGCGACTACAGGAAGGCGAAGTTCCGGAACCGTCGCAGCGCGTAGCGATGCGCAACTCGAGATGTAGCGCGTAGCGATGCGCAACTCGAGATGTAGCGCGTAGCGATGCGCAACTCGAGATGTAGCGCGTAGCGATGCGCAACTCGGGACGCAGCGCGTGAGGGAGCGTCGACTGCGGGACCAGGCGGCGCGGGGCGTAGCCTACGACCGTCCCCGAGCGGCGAGGCACGCATGGCCGACGCAGAGCAGTTGACGATCAGCGGCTTCCCCTTCGAGCCGGTCTACGGCCCGGATCACCTGGTCGACTTCGATGCGGGCGCGCAGCTGGGTGAGCCCGGTGTCTACCCGTACACGCGCGGGATCTACCCGACGATGTACCGCGGCCGGGTCTGGACGATGCGCCAGTACGCCGGGATGTCGACCGCGCAGGAGTCCAACCGGCGGTACAAGTACCTGCTCGACCAGGGCACCACTGGCCTGTCCGTGGCCTTCGATCTGCCGACGCAGATGGGCTACGACTCCTCGGCCGATCTCGCGGCCGGCGAGGTCGGGAAGGTCGGCGTGGCGATCGACACCGTCGAGGACATGCAGGCCCTGTTCGACGGGATCCCGCTGGACCAGGTCTCGACGTCGATGACGATCAACGCTCCGGCCAGCCTGCTGCTGCTGATGTACGAGATCGTCGGGGAGGAGCAGGGGGTCGCGCCCGAGAAGCTCCGTGGCACGATCCAGAACGACGTGCTGAAGGAGTACATCGCCCGGGGTACCTACATCTCCCCGCCGGCACCCAGCCTGCGGATCATCTCGGACACCTTCGCCTACTGCGCCGAGCACCTACCGAACTTCAACACCATCTCGATCTCCGGCTACCACATGGGTGAGGCCGGGGCGACACCGGTGCAGGAGGTGGCCTTCACGCTGGCCGACGGGATCGCCTACGTCCAGGCCGCGGTCGACGCCGGGCTGGACGTGGATGCCTTCGCTCCGCGCCTGTCCTTCTTCTTCGTCGCTCGCTCGACGTTGCTCGAGGAGGTGGCGAAGTTCCGGGCCGCCCGTCGTCTGTGGGCCAGGATCATGCGGGACCGGTTCGGGGCGACCGACCCGAAGAGCCAGATGCTGCGGTTCCACACCCAGACCGCCGGGGTACAGCTGACCGCGCAGCAGCCCGAGGTCAACCTGGTCCGGGTCACGGTCCAGGCCCTGGCGGCCACGCTCGGAGGCACGCAGTCCCTGCACACCAACTCCTTCGACGAGGCCCTGGCGCTCCCGACCGAGAAGAGTGCTCGACTCGCGCTGCGCACCCAGCAGGTCCTCGCGCACGAGACCGACGTGCCGGCGAGCGTCGATCCACTGGCAGGGTCGTACCTGATCGAGTCCCTGACCGACCGCATCGAGCAGGAGGTCCAGGCCGAGATCGACACCATCGACGACCTGGGTGGGGCGGTCCCGGCGATCGAGGAGGGCTACCAGAAGGGCGAGATCGAGCGCGCTGCCTACGAGCTCGCGAAGGAGATCGACCGCGGGGATCGGATCGTCGTCGGGGTGAACCGTTTCCCGTTGGAGTCCGAGGACGTCCAACCGGAGCTGCAACGGATCGACGAGACGATCCGTGACGGCCAGATCGCCCGCATCGAGGCGGTCAAGCGCGACCGCGACCAGGCCGCGGTCGACGTCGCGCTCGAGGACGTCCGCCGGGCGGCAGCGTCGCAGGACAACCTGCTGGTTCCGATGCGCGAGGCCCTCAAGCGGCGTGCGACGCTCCAGGAGGTCTGTGACGTGCTGCGCGACGAGTTCGGCGGCTACACCCCCCGCGACAGCTTCTGAGCAGGCGGGCTACGCGTCGGGGACCGGGTCGTCCTCCAGGCGGGCACCCATCTCCTGAGCGACCGCGACCAGGCCCGACAGCGGTCGGATCATCACCCGGAAGCCGACGATCCGCCCGTCCTCGTCCAAGGTGAGGTGGTCGAGTCCTTCGACCTCCTTGTCACCGACCTGTGCCCGGAAGATCAACGCGACCGATCGGTCACCGTGCATCTCGTCGAGGTAGGTCAGGCCACGGAGGGTGGCCTTCGCATGGTGCAGGAGGTGGGCCACCGCGGGCTTGCCCTGGTACGGGCGGTACACGACGGGCGAGCGGAACTCCACGTCATCGTGGAGGAGGGCGAAGGCCGCCGTCTCGTCGTCGTCCTCTACCGCGATGCGGAAGGGATGGCGGTCCATGGGTCCGAACTCCTCCGGTGGGTGCTGTGATCGGTCGGCCCCTCACGCTAGTTGGTGCCCTCGCCTCCGACCCCGGCGACCGGGAGCGCCGGCCGGGTACGGTGCCAGGGCACCCCCGACCAGGCGAGGTACCGGTGACGCAAAGGATCGTGATCCTCGGCGGTGGCCCTGCGGCGTACGAAGCCGCGCTCGTCGCCTCGGAACTCGGAGCGGACGTCTCCATCGTCGCGGACGAAGGGCTCGGTGGGAACAGCGTCCTGTGGGACTGTGTGCCCTCCAAGGCGCTCATCGTCGCAGCTGAGGCCATGGGGTGGCGGCGCAACGCCGAAGCGTTGGGCGTGCGCCCGTCGTTGGGCGAGGACGATGAACCGGTGATCGACTACCCGAAGCTGGCGGCTCACGTGCTCGATCTGGGTGCCTCGCAGTCCCGGGACATCGAGCGCAAGATCCAGGCGTCGGGTGTGGACCTGCTCCGCGGACGTGGGCGCCTGTCCGGAAGTCACCAGGTCACCGTGGACCTCGAGGACGGAGGTGAGCGGGAGGTCGAGGCGGACTACATCTTGATCGCGACCGGCTCGTCGGCGCGGGTGCTCCCGTTCTTCGAGCCCGATGGTGAACGGGTGCTGACGGGGCACCAGGTCTACGGCCTCGACGCGGTCCCGGAGCACCTGGTCGTCGTCGGGTCGGGCGCGACCGGCGCGGAGTTCGCCCACGCGTTCCTGCGTCTGGGATCCGAGGTGACGCTGGTGTCGTCACGGGACCTGATCATGCCGACCGAGGATCCCGACGCCGCGTCGGTGATCGAGGAGGTCTTCGAACGCCGCGGCATGACGATCCTGCGCAACTCGCGGGCCATCTCGTGCGAACGTCGCGGTGACGAGGTCGCGGTCGGTCTGAAGGATGGCAGCGAGGTGGTCGGCAGCCATGCGTTGTTCACCGTCGGTCAGGTGCCGACCGTGCAGGACCTCGGGCTGGAGCACGTCGGGGTGGAGCCGAACTCCTGGGGAGCGATCGACGTCGACTCGGTCGGTCGAACCTCCTGCCGGTGGGTGTACGCCGCGGGGGACGTCACGGGCCGCATGATGCTCGCGTCGGTCGCGGCCATGCAGGGACGCACCGCGATGTGGCACGCCTTGGGTCAGGCGGTCCAACCCATCCGGTGGGACTCCGTGGCTGCCACGATCTTCACCGATCCTGAGGTCGCCACCGTCGGTCTCTCGCCCAGCGAGGCCGAGGAGGCGGGGTTCCCGGTCGAGACCGCACGGCTGGACTTCCGGGGCAACCCCCGCTCGAAGATGATCAACGCGCTCGACGGGTTCGTGAAGGTCCACGCCATGGTGGGGTCGGGCACGGTCGTCGGCGGGGTCATCGTCTCGCGACGTGCCAGCGACCTGATCCAGCCCTTGGCCGTGGCGGTGCAGAACCGGCTCACGGTCGCTCAGCTCGCGCAGACGATCACGGTGTACCCGTCCATGGCCGGCTCGGTGGCCGAATGTGCACGGATGCTGATGGCCCGGTTGGACCCGCAACGGCGCTGATCGCCGTGCGACGGGGACGAACCTCGTCGCGGACGGGGTTCCCACGGTGACAGCACCTGCGTCGTCCCCTGTCGAGAGGTCGTTCCGTGCCAGATGTCGAGTACTTCTTCGATCCGGTCTGCCCCTTCTGCTGGCAGACCTCGAAGTGGCTGCGGCAGGTGGCGCGACTCCGTGACCTCGACGTGCGCTGGCGCTTCATCTCCCTGCGGTTCCTGAACGAACCGCTCGGGTACGAGGGGCGACCGGCGCACTACCCGGAGGCCCACGCACAGGGCACCCGACTCCTACGGGTCGCCGCAGCGGTCCGGGAGCGGTACGGGGACGCCAAGGTGGGCGAGCTGTACGCGGCGATGGGTGACGCCATCTGGGAGGTCGAGCCACCCCCACCCGGGGATCTCGATGCCATCCTGGCGTTGCATGCCAGAGGTGCCGACATCCCCGCGATCCTCGCGACGGTGGGGCTCCCGACCGACCTGGCGGCCGCGGCTGACCGCGAGCAGCACGACGACGTGCTGCGGGCGGAGACCGCGGAGGCGCTCGAGCGCGCGGGCGACGACGTCGGGACACCGATCATCTCCCTGGCGCCTCCGGACGGGCCGGCGTTCTTCGGGCCGGTCATCTCGGACCTCCCCAGCGACACCGAGGCGGTCGAGCTGTGGGATGCCATGGTCCGCCTGGCGAGCTGGCCCGGTTTCGCCGAGCTCAAGCGCAGCCTGCGGACCGTCCCCGACGTCGAGCTGATGCGTGCGATGCGCGGGGAGACGACCACCGCTTCCTGATGAGCGCTGGCCTCAGCCCTGCAGGTCGTCGATCCGCGCCAGCACCGCCCCGGACGAGACCGCATCGCCAGCCGCGAAGTGGACCTCGGACACCACGCCATCACGGTGCGCCGTGATCGTGTTCTCCATCTTCATCGCCTCGAGGACGACCACGAGGTCACCCGCGGCCACCTCGTCGCCGGTCTCGACGGCGTACTTGACGACGGTGCCCTGCATCGGGGCGACCAGATCCTCCGACGCCGCCGTCACCTTCGACGAGCCACTGCCGCCACCCTTGCGGCGACGGACCTGTGCGCCCGTCCCTGACGCGCCCCCGCTGCCGCCGATGTCACCGAAGACCCGGACCTCCAGCCGCCGTCCCCCGACCTCGACGGTCACGTCGCGACGCGGCCCTTCGTCCTCTTCGCCGTCGGTCGCGGGGGCCTGCGGTTGTAGTGGGGACAGGTCCCATTCGGTCTCCACCGAGACGGTCGAGTGATCCCCGGCAGCGAACGTCGGGTGCTCCATGGCTAGGCGGTGGAACGGCACCGTGCTGGGGACCCCGGTCAGGACCAGTTCGTCCAGTGCGCGGCGCATTCGGGCGCGGGCACCGTCGCGATCCTCGGCCCAGACGATCAGCTTCGCGATCATCGAGTCGTACTCGCGGGGGATCTCGTAGCCGGACTCGGCGCCGGTGTCGAAGCGCACCCAGGGGCCCATCGGCGCCCGGAGCTCGTCGATCCGTCCGGCGGCCGGTAGGAACCCCGAGGCAGGGTCCTCCGCGTTGATACGGGCCTCGATCGCGTGGCCCACCAGACGTACGTCCTCCTGCGCGATCCCCATGCCGTCGCCGGAGGCGATCCGCAGCTGTGCCTGTGCAAGGTCGATGCCGGTGACCAACTCGGTCACCGGATGTTCGACCTGTAGACGGGTGTTCATCTCGAGGAAGTAGAAGGTCTCCCCGTCGGCATCCAGCAGGAACTCGCAGGTTCCGGCGTTGTGGTAGCCCATCTCCCTGGCGACGCGTACCGCGGCGTCACCCATCGCCTGGCGGACCTCGGGGGCCAGGCCGGGTGCCGGGGCTTCCTCGACGAGCTTCTGGTGACGGCGCTGCAGGGAGCAGTCCCGCTCACCCAGGTGGATCATCGTGCCGTCGAGGTCTCCCAGTACCTGGATCTCGACGTGCCGTGGTCGTTCGAGGTAACGCTCGAGGTAGCACTCGGCCCGGCCGAAGGCCGCCTTGGCTTCGCGTTCCGCAGCGCCCAGAGCCTCGGCCATCTCGTCGGCGTTCCACACGACCTTCATGCCGCGACCGCCACCCCCGAACATCGCCTTGACCGCGACGGGGTAGCCGTGTTCCTCCCCGAAGGTGATCGCGACCTCCGGGTCGCTGGTAGGCTCGAGCGTGCCGGGCACCACGGGGACACCTGCGTTCAGCGCGACCTCGCGCGCCGAGAGCTTGTCCCCCATCCGGCGGATCGCCTCGGCTGGTGGGCCGACGAAGGTCAGACCCGCGTCATCGACGGCCTGGGCGAAGTCGGCGTTCTCGGAGAGGAAGCCGTACCCGGGGTGGATCGCGTCGACGCCGGCTTCCCGGGCGACCTCCAGGATGCGGTCGATGTCGAGGTAGGACGCGCTCGGCGCCGCCGGTCCCAGCAGGTAGGCCTCGTCAGCGAGCCGGACGTGAGGGGCGTCGCGGTCGACCTCGCTGTACACGGCGACGGCGCGGACCCCCAGCTCCTGGCAGGCACGGATCACGCGTACCGCGATCTCTCCGCGGTTGGCGACCAGGACGGCAGCGAACATCGAGTCGACCTCGTTCCAGAGGGAGGTGCGTGGACGGTGTGCTCGCAGAGCCTAGTTCCGGTCGGTGGAGACCTTGCGGTCGAGGCCCGGTCGCCGAGGTGGCACCCTGGCCTCCCCACCGCCTGTGTAGCGGCCGGTCGCCCCGGTCCTGCGCCCGGACCCCGGACGTTCGTGATGCCCCACTTCCTCCGCGCGCTGCTCTGGTCCCTGTCCGTCGCCGTGATGCTCGCGGCGTGTGCGGGTGGCGGTGGCCGCGCGACCGTGATCGACCCCGGCGACGCGGGCTACGACGGCGAGCGCATCGTGCTGATCGGTACCGACGACCTGCTGTTCGTCCCGGAGGAGCTCGCGGTCCCGGCCGAGCCGGTCCCGCTCGAACTGCACTGCGAGCCGGCGGTCAACCACAACATCGTCATCATCGAGACCGGCGAGGAGATCGCCGTGTGTGCGCCGGGCGAGACCGGCACGGGGACCTTGGAGATCGCTCCTGGCACCTACACCTACGTGTGTACCGTGCCAGGCCACTCGGCGACGATGCGGGGCGAGATCACGGTCGGGTGAGGCCGTCCCCGGGTTCTCGGTCGACCGGGTCGACCGGTACCCTTCCCGCGCACCGCAGGACCGGGCGATCGGTCCGCTGCCCACCACTCGACGAGGAGCCCGCCGTGCGCCTCTCCCTGCTCGGTCTCGCTGCCGCCGGCCTCGTACTCGCCGGCTGTTCGCCGATCCCCGCTGGTGCGGTCGACGCCGAGGCGTACGTCTGCGAGCCCGGTACGGAGGGCTGCGAGGAGATCCGCCCGATCGGTCCCGGCGGGACGATCGAGGTCGACATGGGCAGCTTCTTCTTCGAGTACATCGACGGGATCGCCGTGACCGGTGAGATCGAGGTGATCGCCCACAACGTCAGTTCGGACTACCACAACATCGAGTTCATCGGCGCGGCCGAGGGCTCGTCGTTCATGGGCGGCACCGACGGTGACGCGGTCGCCGGTGCGATGGGCAACGAGACGGGCGAGGGGGTCGTCGCACTGTTCCCGGGCACCTGGACCGTCATCTGTAACGTGCCAGGGCACCGTGAAGCCGGCATGGAGACCGAGATCACGATCTACGCCACCGAGGAAGAGGCCGACGAGGCGCTCGAGGAGTTCGGTCCGGCCGGGCCGCACGAGGACATGGACGCCTGAGCGGCTACCTCCTCAGCCCGGCCCCCAGCCGAGCGTGCGCTGACCGAGCTCCAGCAGCAGGTACCACGCTCCCAGCACGCCGAACGGGACGAACAGGGTCGCGACCGGTCGGCGCCGGTGCCACCGCCAGATGAGGGTGACGGCGGCGACCCACCCCATCACGGTGATGGCGAGGAACCAGGTCGGTGCGAGGGCGCTCGTGAGCGGCAGCAGGGCACCGACCATCACGTGGAGCAGCAGGGCAGGGATCAGGGCGAGGTAGCCCGTCACGACCCGCGCCGCCTCCCGTTCGGGGGAGCGGTCGTCCTCCGTGCCCGCAGCGTCGGGGTCGTTCACCGCAGTCCAGCCGGCCGTTCGAGGTCGGCTCTCTCCGCGATACGCCTTGCACCGACCGCTTCGGTCAGCGCGGCGCGCTGCCACGCGGTCATCCACACGTCGAGGTCGTCGAGCGCATCGCGGCCGCCAGGTGAGCCTGCGGCCAGGGCCACCGCCAGCGCGGCGGTCTGCTCCGGCGTCGGCGCGCCGCCACGGACCACCTCGATACGCAGGTGGTCGCCGGCTGCTGCCGGTGCGTCGGGCTCCGGATCGGTGCTCACAGCGGGATGTTCCCGTGCTTGCGGGCCGGGCGCGGCTCGCGCTTGGTCGCCGTGAAGTGCAGCGCGCGGATCAGCTCGCGGCGGGTCTCGGCCGGGCGGATCACCGCGTCGATGTAGCCGCGTTCGGCCGCCTTCCACGGGTTGGCCAGGTCGCGGGCGTAGCGTTCCTCGAACTCGGCGTGCATGGCGTCGGGGTCGTCGGCGTCGGCCAGTTCGCGGCGGTACAGGATGCTGACCGCACCCCGGGCGCCCATGACGGCGATCTCGGCGGTCGGCCAGGCCAGGTTGACGTCGGCGCCCAGGTGCTTCGAGCCCATGACGTCGTAGGCGCCGCCGTAGGCCTTGCGGACGATGACGGTCAGCTTCGGGACGGTCGCCTCGGCGTAGGCGTAGAGCAGCTTGGCGCCATGACGGATGATCCCGCCGTACTCCTGGTCCGTGCCGGGCATGAACCCGGGCACGTCGACGAAGGTGATGACCGGCAGGTTGAAGGCGTCACAGAAACGGACGAAACGCGCGCCCTTCTCGGAGCTGTCGATGTCCAGCACACCGGCCAGGTGCTGTGGCTGGTTGCCGACGACCCCGACGGCCTTGCCGTCCATCCGGGCGAAGCCGACCACCAGGTTCTGGGCGTAGTGCTCCTGCACCTCCAGGAACTCGGCGTCGTCCACCACGTCGCGGACGATGTCGCGGACGTCGTAGGGGACGTTCGCGCTGTCCGGCATGAAGGTGTCGAGGTGGTCGACCAGCCGCTCCGGGTCGTCCGTCGGAGGCACGGCAGGTGGCAGCTCCAGGTTGTTCGCCGGCAGGAACGACAGCAGGTACGCGATGTCGCCCAGGCAGGTCTCCTCATCGGGCGCGGCGAAGTGGGCGACCCCGGAGGTGCCGGCGTGGGTCATCGCCCCGCCGAGCTGCTCCATCGTGACGTCCTCGCCGGTGACCGTCTTGATGACGTTCGGGCCGGTGATGAACATGTGCGCCGTGTCCTGGACCATGAACACGAAGTCGGTGATGGCAGGGGAGTAGACCGCGCCCCCGGCGCAGGGGCCCATGATCGCGCTGATCTGCGGGATGACCCCGGAGCTCCGCACGTTGCGTAGGAAGATGTCGCCGTAGCCACCCAGGCTGACCACGCCCTCCTGGATGCGGGCACCGCCGGAGTCGTTCAGGCCGACGACCGGGACACCCATGCGCTCCGCGAGGTCCATCACCTTCACGACCTTCTCGGCGAACACCTCGCCGAGCGAGCCGCCGAACGCGGTGAAGTCCTGGCTGAACACGCACACCGGGCGGCCGTCGACCGTGCCGTGGCCGGTGACCACGCCGTCGCCCAGGATGCGCTTGTCCTCCAGCCCGAAGCCGGTCGCGCGGTGCACCGCGAAGGCGTCGGTCTCCACGAAGGAGCCCTCGTCGAGCAGGACGTCGATCCGTTCGCGGGCGGTCAGCTTGCCGCGTTCGTGCTGTTTGGCGATCGCCTCCTCGCCGCCGCCAGCGGCGGCTTCGGCGCGGCGATGTGCGAGTTCTGCGAGCTTGTCCTCGGTGGTCTCGGCCACGGTGTGGTCCCCTCCGGCGCGTTCCCCGGGCGGGCTGTCGACGGCGGCCCGGGTCCGATCGCGCAGGCTACTGCCCCACGTGCCACACCCCGGGGTTCGGCCCGCGGGAGCCGGCTGCGGTGCGCTTCGTCGTACGACCGTGGCGACTTCTCGGCACATATGCCGACCTCTCGGTTCGAGGCTCGGGCGCGGACGGGGTGGATGGGGAGAAGTCGGCATATGTGCCCACTCCTCGCCCGGCTGCGAGCACGGATCGCTGTTCTCCCACGTGCCCCGATCCGCGGCGGGTGGTGGGCGATAGGTGTGGGGCGCCGCAGTAGCCTCCCACGTCTGGGTGCCCTCGGGAGGGGAGGTGGCGCGTGACCTTCGAGGACGATCCGCGTGTCCAGGGGCTACTGGAGTCCTCGCCGACCTGGCACACCCTCGAACACCACCCCGAGGTGACCTCCACCCAGGACGTGGCCTTGGCTCGCCTCCAGGGGGGAGCGCCGCCGGGACTGGTCGTCGTCGCCGATGCGCAGACCGCCGGACGGGGCCGTCTCGGCCGGCCGTGGCGTGATGCCGTCGAGGGGCGGTCCGGGCCTGCCAACCTCTCCGTGACCATGACGATCGCGGCGCCGGACCGCTCGGTCGGCATCGTGCCGCTGGTGGTCGGACTCGCCGTCAGCGAGGCGTACGAGAGCGTGGGCGCTTCGCCGCGACTCAAGTGGCCCAACGACGTCCTGCTGGACGGACGCAAGGGCGCTGGGATCCTGGTCGAGCGGCACGCCGTCGCAGGGCGGGCGGTGTTGCTGATCGGCTGTGGACTCAACCTCGACTGGCGTGGCATCGAGCGCCGCGGTGAGGAGATCGGCTGGATCTCGGTCGCCGAAGCCATCGACGGTGACGTCGATCGGGTCACCGTGCTCGTCACCCTGCTCTCGATGCTGTCCGGCCAGCTCGGCCAACTCGATCGGCGACCGGAGGTACTGCTCCAGAGCTACCGGAGCCGTTGCGCGACCCTCGGGCAGCGGGTCCGCGTCGAACAGCCTGGACGCGCGCCGCTGGAAGGGGTCGCTGACGATCTCGATGCGGACGGGCGACTGATCGTGACCACCGGTCGTGGGCGGCAGATCGTCGACGTCGGGGACGTCATCCACGTCCGCCCTGCGTGACCCGTGCGCTGCGCGAGCCCCGGCCACGGGGTCGTTGGACGTCCAAGTACCCTGGTGGGCATCCCCCGAGACCCGGAGTTCCCGCATGTCCTCGTTCGAGCTGACCCCGGAGCAGGAGGAGTTCCGCAAGGTCGTCGCCTCCTTCGCCGACGAGGTCGTGGCGCCAGCCGCCGCGGGGTTCAACGCGGACGCCCGTTTCCCCACCGAGATCGTCCAGCAGATGGGCGAGATGGGCCTGTTCGGCATCCCCTTCCCGACCGAGTACGACGGGATGGACGGCGACTACCTCACGCTGTGCCTGGCGATCGAGGAGCTCGGTCGGGTCGACCAGTCGATCGGCATCACCCTCGAGGCGGGGGTCGGGCTCGGCGCCGCACCGATCGCCGAGTTCGGGACCGAGGAACAGAAGCAGCGGTGGCTCCCGGAACTGTGCCGTGGTGAGAAGCTGGGTGCCTTCGGGCTGACCGAGCCCGGCGGCGGCTCCGACGTGTTCGGCACCGCCAGGACCCGTGCGGTGCGGGACGGCGACGAGTGGGTGATCGACGGCTCGAAACAGTTCATCACCAACGCCGGGACCGAGATGACCTCGGTCGTGACGATCACGGCCTGGACCGGCGAGCGCGAGATGACCTCGATCATCGTGCCGGTCGACACGCCCGGGCTGACGATCGCTCCTCCGTACCGCAAGGTCGGCTGGCACGCCTCGGATACCCGCGAGCTGACCTTCGACGGCGTCCGTGTTCCGGTCGACAACCTCCTGGGGGAGCGGGGTGCCGGGTTCCGTCAGTTCCTCAAGACCCTCGACGATGGTCGCATCGCGATCGCGGCGCTGGCGGTCGGCCTGATCCAGGGGTGCGTCGATGAGTGCCTCCGCTACGCGAACGAGCGCGAAGCCTTCGGCCAGCCGATCGGCACGCAGCAGGCCATCGCTTTCAAGATCGCCGACCTCGAGGTGGCCGCCCAGACCGCCCGGCAGATGTACCGCTACGCCTGCCGGCGCAAGCAGGCCGGCCAGACCTACAAGCGCGAGGCGTCCATCGCGAAGCTCTACGCGTCGGAGCAGGCGGTGACCGCCGCCCGCGAGGCCACCCAGATCTTCGGCGGGATGGGGTTCACGACCGACACCCGGGTCGGGCGCTTCTACCAGGACGCCAAGATCCTCGAGATCGGTGAGGGCACCTCCGAGGTGCAACGTCTACTGATCTCCCGAGACCTCGGCCTGTAGCGACCGGCGTCGGGACACCTCACGCGGGGATCTGAGCCCGGGTGCGGTCTCGTACGCTGGGTGGAGCCCCACGAGGAGGTCCTGGTGGCCGATCGCTACACGTCCCGCATCGCCCTTGAGCTCGATGGCCCGATCGAGGATGTCGGCGCCCTTACGGCCGCCGCCCGCAACGCCGGTGATCTCGACCGGACCTACCCGGTCCGCGATCAGGGTGACGTCGCCCAGGAGGTCCACTGGGGCGGCGAGATGCACAAGGGGGTGGTGCGCTACGTCGTCGAGGACGGCACGCACCTGCTCCGCACCGAGGCGTACATCGGAGGGCACGGGCTGGTCCGCGGGATGCAACGGCAGGCGCTCCTGTTGCAGGCGCTGTCCCGCCAGCTGAAGGGTCGCGTGCGGGCGATCCACGACCTCGTGGCCCTGACCGAGCGGGACGAAGCCTGGATGAACCGCTTGTCGATCGGGGTGGTCTCCCAGGACGATGCCATCGTCACGGTGAGCGAGGGCGAGGGGACCTGGTGGGTGCGCACCCACGGGGCGGCCCGGTTCGATGTCCCGGATCTGGAGCTGTACGGGCTGAGCAAGGGACAGATCGGCGCCGCCGAGGCCGCGCTCGCCCACGTGCACGAGCAGTTGCTGCGCGGAGGGCTCAAGACGGATCTGGAGCTGGAGGACGGGACCCCCGTCTTCCTCGTACCGGTCCTGGAGGCGTGGCAGCACGTCCCGCTCGACTGGCCTGGCGTCGGGCGGGCCGGGCAGGAGCGCGGTGAGGGGCTCGACGGCCCCCGCGCGAGCCTCTCCGTGCTCACCAGACGGAGGTTCGGCCGTTACAAGAAGGACCTGGAAGGGGTCATCGACCGCCTTCCTGCCGCCTGAGGAGCCCTACTGCTCCTCGTCGTCCTGGCGTTCGTGCCAGCCCTCGTCACCCTCCGGGCGCTCGTCGCCGCAGACCTCACGCAGCCTTGGAGCACCCTCCTCGGGCCCGATGGCGAGCAGCCGGTCCTCGGCCTCGAGCCGTCGGGTCGATCGCGGCCGGTAGAACCAGCGGTCCCGACGCTGGATCGCCAGCACCTCCATCCCGGTGGTCGTCTGCAGCCGGAGTTCCCGTAGGCTCAGGCCATCGGCCGCGCTCCCCGCGACCACGATCGCTTCCGCGACGATCTCATCGGCCTCGCTCAACGCGGCGGCGATGATCGGATGTGGGAGCGCCTCGTCATCCTCGACGATGCGACACATCGACTGTGCAGCGTCCACGATGCGCTCGGCGGCGGCGGCGAGGTGGAGCATGCCCCGCAGCTCCTCGGGATCCTCCAGCTCCGCGGCTGCGCGCAGCACCCACCCCTCGAGCTGGTGGAACAGTTCGTCAGAGCGGTCCTCGATCACCCCGACCTCGGTGGCCAGCGCGATGTCGCGGAGCAGGATCGCGGAGTACGCCAGGCCGACGGCGACCTCGGAGATGTTCTTGAGCTCGACCATGAGGTCGACGGCTCGGTCGAGGTTGGACAGTTTGGCGCGTTCCGGTGGAGGGGGGAGCTCGCGCGGGGTACCGCCGGCGAGGTCACGCACCTCGTCGACCCCTTCCCGGGGTCCCTGCAGGAACATCACGTCGCCCTCGCGGAGCACCTCGTCCCCGTCAGGTCCGTAAATCCAGTCGACGTCCCGTCGGATCGCGATGACCCACATGCCGGTCCGGGCGGGGAACTCGAGGTCCCGCAGGGACGCGCCCTCGAGCTCGTTCTCCTCACGGATCCGCACCCGTGCCGTGACCTCCGTGGCGTGTCGCAGGTCGTCGCGGAGCTCCGCGGGTACCCCGAGGTCCTTGAGGACGACGCGGGCGATGTCCTCGGCCGAGTCGGCGATGCCCTCGATCGAGACGGCCAGCGACAGTACGCCAGCGAGCTGGTCGGCGTCCTCGCGGGTGCGTGCCGCGATCATGCAGACCGCACGGAGATCGATCAGCAGGTCGTCGACCTGCTCCTCGAGCCGTAGCACCTCGCGAGCGAGGGACTCGTCCGCGTAGAAGATGGCGGCGTAGGCCAGGTCCACCATCAGCTCGGCGGCATCCTTCGCGCCGACCAGCAGTTCCTTGACCGTGCGTCGGTTCTTCATCTCTCAGACTCCCACCTGCAGGATGGTGATGGCCCCGAGCAGGCACAAGACGCCCGTGAGGTCCATGGTGGCGGTGACGATCGGGATGCCGTGGTTGTCCGGGTCGAAGCCGAACCGGAACGACGTGGCGGCAGAGGCGTAGGCAGCGAAACCGAGGATCGGTAACGCGAACAGCCCCGCTAGCAGGGTGACACTGAGGGTGGCAGCGACCGAGAGTGGCTCGACCCCCGGCACGATGACCGCGGCCAGCCAGCCGGCGAGACCGACACCCGTGAAGGCGAGTGCCGCAAGCAAGGTGGTCAGGGACAGGTCGAGGAGGGCGATCCGGCCGGGCACCACTCGCGGCACCAGCACACCGACGTGCAGCTTCGAGGCCAGTCGGCTCGACAGCATCCCTCCGAGTGACCCGCAGTTCGCGATGAACGGCGGGATGAGTACGAGCAGGGCCGCGGCGTTGAACTGCTCCTCGGCGCGGGCCTCGACCACCACACCGGCCAACACGTCGACGGTGACGGCGATGGTCAGGACGATCAGCGATTCACGCACGACCCTCCGGATCGTCGGTTCACGTTGCCGGATACCGAGGATGACGGCGATCGTGCCGCCGATCAGCCCGACCGCACCCGTGACCAGCGCGAGCGTTGGGACGCGCAGGATCAACGTCGCGACCAGCAGCGCGGGCAACGTCACCAGGTCGCCTGTGGCGGTGATGATCGGTGCGCCGGCATCATCGAGGTTGAAGCCGACCGCATCGGAGCGTCGCGCCATCACGATGACGACGATGAACAGCACCAGCGACGCCAGCATCCCACCGACCAGCGAGATCGCGACCAGTTCGAGGAGCCCGATGGTCCGCAGCCCCAGAGCGCGGCTGATGGCCCACGCGATCAGTCCTGCCTGTGTCGCTGAGGCGACGCTCAGGATCGTCGAGGCCTCGATCTGCCGGCCGAGGTAGCTCTTACGGCTGATGCGACGGTCGAACTCGCCGGTCAGGATCCCGGTCGCCAGCCGCGAGCCCAACGCCCCGAAGATCGCCCCGCGCATCCCGATGGCGGCGGGGATCAGGGCGAGCAGCCCCGGGATCGCCTCGAGTTCGTCCTCGGCCGATGCCAGCACGATCCCGGCGATGAGGGTCGCGCCCAACCCCAGGGCCAGGGCCGAGCTCCCGGTCCGGATGCTCCGGGACTCCTGGGCCCAGTAGTGCGTGACCTCGCTGAACGGCAGTCCGATGGCACGCCCGAGCAGCTTCAGGATCCTCGGAGGGTGAGGGAGTGGCACTCGCCTGCGGTGCGCCACCTCGTCCTCCTGATCGCCGATGGGACGGTCCCACTCGAACGGTTCGAGCAGGCTAGCCCGCAGCTACCATCGCCCCATGGACACCTACTCAGCCCCGCTCCGTGACATCCGTTTCGTCCTCGAGCACGTGACCCCGCTGTCCGAGCTCACCGCGCTGGAGGACCTCGCCCACGCCGAATCGGACCTCGTCGCCGGCCTGCTGGAGGAGGCCGGACGCTTCGCCGCCCAGGCGATCGCCCCGACCAACCGGGAGGGGGACCAGGAGCACTCGCGTCTGGTCGATGGTGAGGTCAAGACCCCCGAGAGTTTCAAGCGGGTCTACCAGCAGTACGTCGAGGCGGGCTGGGGTGCGGTGCAGCACCCGGCGGAGTTCGGTGGCGGAGCCTTCCCCCTGACCGTCGCCAACGCGGTCAAGGAGATGATCACCAGCGCCAACATGTCCTTCTCGCTGGGCCCGTTGCTGACGACCGGTGCGGTCTACCTCATGACTCACCACGCCTCCGACGAACAGCAGCAGACCTACCTGTCCAAGATGGTGTCGGGGGAGTGGGCGGGGACCATGAACCTCACCGAGCCACAGGCCGGCTCGGACGTCGGGGCGACGACCACGAAGGCCGAGCCCGCCGACGACGGGACCTACCGGATCACCGGGCAGAAGATCTACATCACCTACGGCGAACACGATCTGACCGACCAGATCGTCCACCTGGTCCTGGCTCGGTTGCCTGATGCGCCCCCTGGGACCAAGGGTCTCTCGCTGTTCATCGTCCCGAAGTACCTGATGAACGAGGACGGCTCCCTCGGTGAGCGCAACGACGTGCAGGTGGTCTCGCTCGAGCACAAGCTCGGCATCCATGCCTCGCCGACGTGCGTGATGGCCTACGGCGAGAACTCCGACGGTGCCGTCGGCGAACTGGTCGGCGAACCCAACGACGGCATGCGCCTGATGTTCCGGATGATGAACGATGCGCGGCTCGGCGTCGGGCTGCAGGGGCTGGCGATCTCCGAACGCGCCTACCAGCAGGCGCTCGACTACGCGAAGGAGCGCCGTCAGGGGCGCGGCCCGACCTCGGAGCCGGGCGAGCAGGCACCGATCATCGAGCACGCCGACGTGCGTCGCATGCTGCTCACGATGAAGGCCTACATCGACGCGATGCGGGGGTTGACCTACGCCAACGCGCACGCGCTCGACCTGGCCGAGCATCACCCGGAAGAGGCGGTCCGAGACCAGCAGCAGAAGCTCGCCGACCTCTTGACACCGCTGTCCAAGGCGTGGTGCACGGACCTCGGTGTGGAGCTGACCTCCCTGGCCATCCAGGTCCATGGCGGCATGGGCTACGTCGAGGAGACCGGGGTCGCGCAGCACTTCCGTGACGCCCGCATCGCTCCGATCTACGAGGGCACCAACGGGATCCAGGCGCTGGATCTGGTCGGCCGCAAGCTGCCCTACGACGGCGGCGCCTTCGTGAAGGGGGTGCTGGAGGACATCCGCGCCGAGGTGGAGGCGCTCCCAGACGCGTGCAGCGACATCGCCGAGCGGCTCGCCGCGGCGGTCGACGAGCTCGCACAGACGACCGAGTGGCTGTTCGCCCACCGCGACACCATCAACGACGTGCTCGCGGGAGCGACCCCCTACCTGCGGATGTTCGCGACGGTCGTGGGTGGCTGGCAGCTGGCCAAGGCGGCCGCCGCAGCCCAGCAGCTGCTCGACGACGGCGACACCGGCACCTTCTCGGAGGACTTCCTGCAGGCGAAGCTGACCCTGGCGCGCTTCTACGCGACGCAACTGCTGCCGCAGGTCCACGGGCTCGCACCTTCGGTCACCGCCGGTGCCGACGACCTGTACGCGGTCACCGCCGAGCAGCTGGCCCCCTGAGCGGCCGGACTACAGCCAGGCCGCGACCCGGTCGCCCGCGGCGGCCGTCCGGGGAACCCCGCCGCGCAACACGACGGTCGGCCGGCCGCGGACCAGCGGGCGGACGGCCGCGGCGACGATCCCGTCCGTGGCATCGCACGCGTCGCCCTCCAACCCGACGGTGCCGGCGTGGGGAGCCAACGTGCGGGCGGTTGCGAGCAGCTCCTCCTGCGTCCAGGTCCGATCCCGGTTCACCAGTGCCGTCGCGCTTGGTGTGGCACGCGGCAGCGGCGGCTGGTCCGGGAACGTCTGGACGCTGCGTACCCACGCCTCGGAGCCGGTCGCCTCGTCCGGCGAACCGTCCAGTCGGTCGCCCAGCAGGAGGACCTCGCCGACCGGGTGGGCCGATCCCGGACGGAGCTCGTGGCGCACGGTGACGTCCGGCTCCACGGTCGCGTCGAGGCAGACCGTCACCCCGGACCACCAGGCGGCGTAGGCCACGGCGACGCTCGTCCAGGACACGGGCGCGTCGAGGTGGAGGGTGTCGCCCGGCTCGAGGAGCAGGTCGAGCTCCAGCAGGTGCGCGCCTTTGGCGGCCCACTGTGCCAGGGAGGTCATGCCCTGTTCCTGGCGGCCGCCGGGGAACAGCACGGTGACCACCGGGGCGGCGCCCATCCGTCCGTGCGCCGAGCGGATCGCGGTCGCCAGGTCCCGGGCATCGTCCTCCGGGCCGATGGGAGGGGTCAACTGCACGACGGTGGTCCTCTGGCCGCAGGTCGGGCCGGATCGGAAGGGCCGGATGGTACCGTCCGAGGTTGTGGTTCCTGGTGCGGTTCCCGGTGACCGGGTCGCCCGTGCGGACCATCCCGGTCCAGCTGGCCCCGCCACGTCCCTCCGTTCCTGTCTCCGTCCCGAGGCCTGATCCGCGTGACCGATCAGCTGTTCTCCTCCGGTCGTCGCGCCCCCACCCGCTGGTGGCGGCGCGGGTTCCTGTCGTTCGTCGTGCTGGCGCTGATCGTTGCGGTCGGCTGGGCGCTGACGATCGGTGGCGTGTGGGTGTACGCGTGGTTCCAGCTCGGTGGGCTGGACCTCCGCGCGACCGACGCCGACGTCGCCGCACTCGGCAGTGTGGGGGCGGAAGCGCCGGCTGACGCGACCACGGTCCTCGTGGCCCTGACCGGACCACGTGACCCGACGGTGCCCCGCGAGCCCGAACTCATCGCTCCTGTGGCCCTGATCCAGACCGGTGCCGGACGGGCGGTGCCGGCGGTCCTGCTGCTCCCCACGGACCTTGTCGTCACCGTCGACGGTCTGGGGCAGGCGACCCTGGCGGAGGTCCACGACGAGGGTGGGGAGGACCTGCTCACCCGTGCGGTGATCGACTACGCCGAGGTCCGGATCGATCACGTCGTCAGCTTGACCGAGGACGCCCTACCGCGGCTGGTCGAGGTCCTGGACGACGTGGAACTGTGCACCCCGACGGGGTGCACGCCGGCGAGCCCGCAGCAGATCCGCACCGCGCAGCGCAGTGGCGACGACGAGGTGCTGGTCGACACGCTGACCGACGTGGTCCGTGGCATCGGACGGTCGATGGACCGCGCTTCGGTGGTCCGGTCGCCGCTCAAGGCGAAGCGCGCGATCGACATCGTCTCGGATGAGGTGCGCACGGACGTGTCTCTGCGTGGCCGCACCCTGCTGGGGTTCGCCGAAGCGTTGGGCTCGGTGACCCGCGTCGAACACGACCGGATCCCGCTGCTGCGTAACCCCAGGACGGGTGAGATCGTCCCGCTCGAGGAGCCGATCATGGTCCGCTTCCAGCACCTCCGGGAGGGCACCCCCCTCGAGGGGGGTGACCGCACGGATCAGGACCTGGAGGAGCTGGTGATCGAACTCGTCGACGTGGCGGTGCTGAACGGGGCGGGGACCACGGGGCTGGCCGCCGATGTCCAGGTGCGTCTGGAGACCGAGGGGTTCCGCGTCATCGGGACCGGCAACGCGGCGAGCTTCGGGCGGCCCACCACGATCGTCGCCTACGGTCCCGAGCCTGAGACGACCGAGGCCGCGGCGGTCATCCTCGCGCAGCGGTTGGGCGACGGGGTCCAGCTCGAGGCTCGGGAGCAGGCACCGACCTTCGAGGGGGAACCCGTGGACGTGCTCGTGACGGTCGGCACCGACCTGGATCCGGAGGCAGACACCCTGTGAGCGATGGACCTTCCTCGGACCCGACGATCGGCCCCTGGGGACCGACGGTGGAGAACGTGCGCCGCGTCCACCCCCTGCTGCGTGTCCTCACGGTACTGGGGGTGCTCGCGCTGGTCGCAGGGGTGTCGATCGCGACGACCGGCATCCTCCTGATCCAGCGGGCGGAAGCGAGCCTGACCCGCGTCCCGGTGCCGCAGTTGGACGAGGTGGACGAGGTGGAAGGGCCGTCGGCGCGCCACTTCCTGATCGTCGGTTCCGACTCGCGTGCCGGGCTCAGCGCCGAAGAGCGTCGAGAGCTCACGCTCGGGTCGTTCGAGGGCCAACGGGCCGACACCATCATCTACGTCGCGATCAGCGCGGATCGTGAGACCATCTCGATGGTCAGCCTGCCACGTGACCTGCTGGTCTTCGACGAGAACGACCGGCCACAGAAGGTCACCGACGTGTTCGCCGGTGGCCCGGACGATCTCGTCGCCGTGATCCAGTCGAACTTCGGCCTGCCGATCAACCACTTCGCGTCGATGTCGCTGGGGGGGTTCATCGAGGTCGTGAACACCCTGGGCGAGGTCGAGATCTGCCTCGAGGAACCGCTGCGCGACCGCAAGAGCGGCGCGAACTTCGACGCGGGCTGTCACGACATGGATGCCCGCGACTCGTTGTCCTACGTGCGCTCGCGCAGTGGTCCGCGGTCCGACTTCGACCGCATCGACCGTCAACAGCGGTTCATCCGGGCTGTGCTCGAGGAACTCACCGATGCGCGGGTGTTGGCGAACGCGCCGCAGCTGTTCCGGCTGGTCGACGATGTGGCCGGCAACCTCGAGACCGACGAGCAGCTGTCGCTGAACCAGATGCGCCGCCTGGCGGACGATGTCCGGCAGGTGGTCTCGGACGACCTGCCGATGGTGGTGGTTCCGGGCTACTCGCAGACGATCAACGGGCGCTTCTTCATCGTCGCCTACGGGCCGGGGACACGGGCGATGTTCGACGACATCCGTGCAGGACGTCCCCTACTGGACCGGGGGACGCGGGAGGAGCGACGTGACACGGTCGTGTCCGTGTGGTCCGGAGGGCGCGCTGCCGAGCAGGGGATCGTGATCGAGACGCTCAGCTGGGCCGGCTTCCTGCCTGGCGGTGCCGGGACCGGGCCCCCGTCGTTGGACGCGGAGGACACGACGGTGGTCTACGCGGTGCCCGGGAACGAGCAGCAGGCGGAGTGGGTCGCTGCGACCCTCGGGACGACCGTGCTGGAGCTGCCGTCGGAGATCACGGTGCCGCAAGGTGCAGACGTGGTGGTCGCCGTTGGTGACGATGCCAGCTCCTGATCGCCGCGTGCGGACCGCAGGTTCCGGGAGGTAGCGAGATGAAGGTGGTGGTCACAGGTGCTGGCGGTCAGTTGGGCCGCGACCTGCTGGACACCTTCGCGGACCATCAGGTCGTCGGTCTGTCCAGGAAGGAGTTGGACGTCAGCGACGAGGCTGCGGTGGCGGCCACGGTCGCCACGCTCGGTCCAGAGCTCGTGGTGAACGCCGCGGCATGGACCGATGTGGATGCCTGTGAGGGTGATCCCGTCAGGGCACACCAGGTCAACGCGCTGGGCCCCTGGTGGTTGGCACGCGCCTGTCAGGGCATCGGAGCGACGCTGGTGACCGTGTCCACGGAGCACGTGTTCGACGATCCGGGGCCACGCGACGGCGATGGCGCGCTCCGGGGGTGGACGGAGTTCGATCCCCCCCGTCCTGCCAACAGCTACGGACGCTCGAAAGCGGCGGGGGAGCAGCTGGTCCGCCAGACCCTGCCGGCGCACCACATCGTGCGGACCTCCTGGGTGGCGGGTGCACGGGGCCGCAACTTCGTGACCGCGATCCTCGACGCGGCCCGCCGCCGCGACCACCTCGAGGTCGTCGAGGATGAGTTCGGCGCCCCGACCGTGACCCGTGACCTGGCGACCGCGATCCGTGAGGTCGCTGTCTCCGGGCGTTTCGGGACCTGGCACCGCACCGCGACCGGGTGGATCAGCCGACTGGAGCAGGCTCGGGCCATCATCGAGCTGGCCGGGCTCGACGTCGAGGTGCGACCGATCCGTGCCGCAGAGCTGTCCCGACCGGCGCGGCGTCCCAGCTGGTCGGTCCTGGACGCCACCCACGCCACCGCTGCGGGGCTCACGCCCCTTCCCGACTGGCGGGACGGCCTCTCTCGACTGCTGGAGGAGCTCGGAGAACGGGCTTCTCCGTCGAAGCCAGCATCACCGGAGGCACCGGGGACCTCGAGGTGAGCCGCGCCGGGACCGGCCGCGTCGCGGTGGCCATCGTGACGCACGAGACGCGCGACGAGGTGCTCGGTTGTCTCGCGTCCCTGGCGCCGGGCGAGGCCGACGAGATCGTCGTCGCGGACACGGGCTCGACCGACGGCAGCGTCCAAGCGGTGCGTGACGCCTACCCGGACGTCCGTGTCCTCGAGCTGGCGAACGCCGGCTTCGGTCGCGCCGCCAACGCGGCGGTCCGGGTCACGAGCAGCCCGGTCGCCGTCATCGTCAACGCGGATGTCCGCTTCCTGCCGGGCAGCGTCCGGCGGCTCGCTCGAGAGCTGGAGGACGACCCCTCCCTCGCGGCGGCCGGGCCCGCGGTGCGCTACCCGGACGGGCGGCATCAGGCCTCTGCGCGACGCATCCCGGACCTGCGGACCGCGGTCGGCCATGCTGCGCTCGGGCGGGTGCGGCCCGACAACCGGTGGACCCGCCGGTACCGCGTCGCGGACGCGGACCGGGCGGCTCCGCGTGATCCCGACTGGCTGTCCGGATGCGCCCTCGCCGTGCGCCGCCAGGCGTTCGACGACGTCGGCGGCTTCGATCCCGGCTACCACCTCTACGTCGAGGACGTCGATCTCGCCGTACGACTGCGTCGGGCCGGGTGGTCCCTCCGGTACCAGCCCGCCGCGAACGTCATCCACCGGGTCGGTGCGTCCACCGCGACCAAGCGCGGACGCGCGCTGGTCTGCCATGCCCGCAGCCTCGACCGCTACGTCGGACGTCACCATGACGGGGTCGTCTGGCGCCTCGTGCGGCCGGTCGTCGCCGGTGGGCTGGCGGCCGGGGTCGCGCTCACCTGGGTCTGGGAGCGGACGCTCGGGGCCGGCCACAGCACCACGGGTGAGCGAGCGGACAGGAGCGTCAGGTGACGCAGCCGACGACGGCGGTGATCGTGGCGGGTGGCCGGGGTACCCGTCTGTGGCCGTTGACCGAGCGCACACCCAAGCCCTTGCTTCCTCTGGTCGGTATCCCCTTCCTGCGAGGCGTGATCGAACGGCTGGGCGCGACGGGTTTCCGCCGCGTGCTGCTGGTGGTCGGTCAGGACACCGCTCCCTTCGATCAGGTCTGCTCCGAAGCTGGACGAGCTGGGATCGAGGTCGAGGTGGTGCCGGAGCCGACCCCGTTGGACACCGCCGGCGGCGTGCGCGAGGTGGTCGACGCGATCGATGGAACGTTCCTCGTCCTCAACGGAGACGTCCTGAGCGGTGTGGACCTGGACGCGCTGGTCTCGCAGCACCGAGATGCCGGAGCGATCGCCACGCTCTCTCTGATCCGGGTCGCGGACACCTCGACCTTCGGTGTCTGCGTCCGAGAAGGGTCGCGGATCGTCGACTTCGTCGAGAAGCCCGCTCCGGGAGCGCTTCCCGGACAGGACGCGGTCAACGCGGGCGCCTACGTCCTCGAACCCTCCGCCCTCGAGCGCTTCCCGCGAGGTGCTCTGAGCTTCGAGCGACAGGTCTTCCCCGGCCTCGTCGCCGACGGCGAGTACCTCCTGGGAGCCGTGACCGACGCCACCTGGGCGGACCTCGGCACGCCGGCCCGCTACCTCCACGGCCATCGCCTCGTGCTCGACCACCGGGTGCCGTGGCCCTCGGTCGCCGACGAGCGCACGATCCACGTCGGCCGCGGCAGCGAGGTGGCGGACGGTGCGACGGTGACGGAGCCGGTCTGGATCGGTGACGAGGTCAGCATCGCCGCCGGCGCGAGCATCGGGCCGTACGCGGTGGTCGGGGACCGTTGTCGGCTCGGAGCGCGGACCCAGGTCCGGGACGCGGTCCTGCACGACGAGGCGACCGTTGACGACCATGGCCACCTCGACCATGCGATCCTCGGCCGCGGTGCCGCGGTCGGTCGCAGTGCCTCGGTCCACGGGGCGAGCATCGTCGGTCCTCACGAACGGATCGACCCGAGGGCTCGGATCGGTCCGGACATGCGGGTCGGCCCCGAGGCGTCTCCCTGAGCGCGCGCTCGTACGCTCGGTCGCCGCGCGCCCGGTAGCGTCGCAGGCCTGTGCTACAAGACTCGTAGGTCTGTGGCCGTCGCGGCCAGGGATGGGCGCGACGTGCCCGCACGGGGGCCTCGACCGGAGAGGAGATCGCGAGATGTCGGTCGCGGACGACCTGCGCCCGGGGGCGGTGCGCACCCTCGGACGTCGTCTCGGCGAGCGCTGGCGTGGACGTGAGCTGCTCTACCAGCTCGTCCGCAAGGAGCTGAAGGTCCGGTACCGCAACTCGACCCTTGGGTTCCTCTGGTCGATGCTGACGCCGGCGTTGATGACCGTCGTCTTCACGATCATCTTCACCCAGATCGTCCCCATCGAGGTCGGCGGCCCCTTCGCCGCCTTCTTCCTGGCGGGCTACCTCCTGTGGCAGTTCTTCCAGAACTCCTGTCAGGGCGCGATCCACTCCGTGGTCGGCAACGCCGATCTCGTGAAGAAGGTGTACTTACCCCGCGAGGTGTTGCCGCTCTCGCACGTCCTGGCCCAGCTGATCCACCTGCTGCTGGCGCTGTTGGTGATCTCGCCGTACCTGATCTGGGCCAGGGGTTGGCAGGTGCTGGTCCACCTGCCCGCGACACTGCTGGCGGTCGCGCTCCTGACGGTGTTCACCTCCGGGGTGGCCATGTGGCTGGCCGGGGTGAACGTCGTCTTCCGCGACCTGCAGGAGCTGTTCGTGGTGATGTTCCTGGTGTGGTTCTACGCCACCCCGGTCCTCTACCCCCTGGCGCTGGTGCGGGCGATGCTGGGATCGGAGCACCTCCTCGCGACCCTCCTGCAGTTCAACCCCATGACGTGGTTCGTCGAACTGTTCCGCACGCCCCTGTACGGCGCGGTCGTGGAAGCTGGCAACGGTGGGGTCACCTCCTTGGCGCCTGCCTGGCCGGGCGTCGGCGCGATCGCGATCGCGCTGGCCTTCGCGGTCGTCACGTTCGTCGGTGGCTACCTCGTGTTCCTGCGGCGTGCGCGCACCTTCGCGAAGGAGGTGTGACGTGCCTGACCGTCGCTCGCTGGGACAGCTCACCGGTCTCGAGCTCGATCCGTCCCGCCCAGCGGTCGTCGTGGACCGGCTCACGGAGAGCTTCCGGCTGTACCACGAGCGGCCAACCGGCCTGAAGGAGCGTCTCTACCGGTTGTCGCGCTCGTCCTACACCGAGTTCAACGCCCTCGAGGACGTGTCGTTCACGGTCGACCACGGCGAATCGGTGGCGGTGATCGGTCACAACGGGTCAGGGAAGTCGACCCTGCTTCGGCTCCTCGCCCGGATCCTGCCGCCGGACCAGGGGACCGTGGTCACCAACGGTCGGGTGGCGTCGTTGCTCGAGCTCGGTGCCGGCTTCCACGGTGACCTGACGGGCCGCGAGAACATCTACCTCAACGGGGCGATCCTGGGTCTCAGTCGGGCGGAGATCGGCGAGAGGTTCGACGAGATCGTCGACTTCGCCGGGATCCGGCCGCTGTTGGACACCGCGGTGCGGACCTACTCGTCGGGGTTGTACGTGCGTCTGGGGTTCTCGATCGCGGTGACGGTCGACCCCGACATCCTGCTGGTCGACGAGGTCCTCGCGGTCGGGGACGCGGAGTTCCAGGCGCGCTCGCTGGCGCGTATGCGACGGTTCCACGACGAAGGCAAGACGATCCTGCTGGTCAGCCACGACCTGGATGCCGTCCGCGAGATGTGTGATCGCGCGATCGTGCTGGAGAAGGGTCGCATCAGCTTCGATGGTGACGTCGAGGACGGTGTCGATCACTACCGGCAGACCATCGCGGGGCGAGCGACCCTGCCGCCGACCCCTGCCGGACGGCGGGGGCCCGTCACGATCCGGGATGCCGTGCTGAACGACGCACGTGGTGGGTCAGCCGGGCAGGTCGCGCCGTCGGACCAGGTCGTGGTTCGGCTCGCGCTCCAGGCCGGCCGGGCGGTGGCCGCCTGCAGCATCGGCGTCCAGGTGGCCGACGAAAGTGGGCGGACGCTCTACGCGTTCGTCAGTTCCGAGCAGGGGATCGGGGTCGGTCCCCTCGCTCCGGGCGGGACCGCGACCGTGGAGGTCCGCATGGTCGCTCCACGTCGGGCCGGGGAGTACACCGTGACCGCGTTCATCGGCGATGCGACCGACGGGGAGGTCCTGGCAGTGGCTCCGACCGTGAGCCCCCTCCGGGTTGCGGCCACGCGGCGCGCCGCCGGGAACCTGGACCTGGCCGCGAGCGCCCAGGTGGTCGAAGGACCGTCGACGACGGTGGTGGCGGCCTCGACGCTCCACCACGACACCACCGATGCCTCCCACAGGCGGTCGTGACCGGGTGCGCGTCGCCGTCATCGTCGTCAGCTGGAACACCGTCGAACTCCTGGGTGCGTGCCTACGGGCCTACGACGCGCAGCACCACCCGGACCTCGAGGTGGTCGTCATCGACAACGCGAGCGATGACGGGTCGGCGGAACTGCTGGACCGCGCCTGCTCGGAGGACCGACGCCACGCTCTGCGGGTCGTCCACGCAGGCTCCAACCGGGGCTTCGCCGGGGCCGTCAACGATGCCTTGCGGGTCGTCGATGCGCCGGTCGTGGTGTTGTCGAACGTCGACGTCGTCCCTGCACCCGACCTGGTCTCGACGGCCCTGGCCACGCTCCTCGCCGATGACCGGCGTGGGACCGTCGCCCCGAAACTGCTCCGCACGGTCCGTGCGCCGGGCGGCCAGGATGTCATCGACAGCGCCGGCCACGAGCTGACGACCGCGCGGTTGGTGCGCAACCGCGGCGAGGGTGAGATCGACCAGGGCGACTACGACCAGCCCGGTCCGGTGTTCGGGGCATCCGGCGCTCTGGTGATGCATCGCCGCGCGATGCTGGAGGACATCGCCTGGCGCGATGCTGCCCCTGGTCAGATCCTCACGGAGGACCTGTTCGCCTTCTTCGAGGATGTCGAGCTCGACTGGCGGGCGCGGCTGCTCGGCTGGGAGGCGTGGTACGAGCCGCGGGCGGTGGCCCGGCACCAGCGTGGCGGAGCGGGACCGCGGCGGACGCCCCAGGTCGAGGCCCTGAACTGGGCCAACCGGCTGCTCGTGATCACGACCTGCGACCACCGACCGGCGCTGCTGCGTGCGGCTCCCCTCGTCCTCGCAACGACCCTGCTCAAGTCCGGTGAACTGGTCCTGACGGTCCCACGGGCGGTCCCAGCCGGTCTCGGACGTCTCGTACGCGGGTTGCCGGCAGCGAACCGCCGGCGCGGTGAACTGCTCGCGCGAGCCACCGACACCCCTGCTCGCGTGGTGCGGCGGTGGGTGGTGGCGTTCCGGGCGGGCCGATGGGTCTCGGGGTGGTGGCGGCGGGTGACCGGTCGCGCGGTCGGGGTCGAGCGCTGACCCGACCGGGACGGTCAGGCGCGCGCGGTCCTGGCGGGGGTCACTGCTCGCCCTG
>PWTE01000268.1 GCA_003563915.1 Nitriliruptoraceae bacterium | reverse complement strand
GCCCGCCGATGGCGCCGAGCGTGGCCGTGCCGAACGCCAAGAGGCCCAGCACGAGCTGTGCGACGAGCTCGGACTCCACGGGCGCTCCGGGCCGGACGGTCGGTTCCGGCGGTCACGCTAGCCGCCGGCCGCGCACGCTATCGCTCGACCAGTGGGCCACAGCCAGCCACGTCGGCAGCCGAGCAGGATGTGGACCCGGACAGATGTCCTCGGACCCCGATGGAAGCTCGAGGGTGGTTCGAGATCGGTGCGCTGGCCCGTGCTAACCGCCCGGATCAGCCATGACCTCGTGAGCGCGGAGGAACACGGCGTCGAGCATCTCCTCGGTGAGTCTCCCGGTGAAGGTGTTCTGCTGGCTGACGTGGTAGCTGCCCACCAGCCACCTACCGTCGGGAAGCTCCACCTGGGTGCCATGCCCGAAGCGGGGCTTGCGGCTGTTCCAGCCCCGGTGGCGCAGTACCGCGTCCCACGCGAAGCCCCCGAGGGCGACCGCCACCCTCCAGGGGAGGACCGCGAACTCCGCGGCGAGATGGTCTGCGCACGCGTCGCGTTCCACGGTGGTCGGCCGGTTGCCCGGGGGTGCGCACCTCACCGGTGCGGTGATGTACGCGTCCGTGAGTTCGAGCCCGTCGTCACGGGCCACCGAGGTCGGCTGGTTCGCGAACCCCGTGCGGTGGAGGGAGGCGTACAACCAGTCCCCGGAGCGATCCCCGGTGAACATCCGACCCGTCCGGTTCGCGCCGTGGGCGGCGGGCGCCAGACCGACGACGATCATCCGCGCTTGCGGGTCCCCGAAGCCCGGGACCGGACGGCCCCAGTACTCCTCGTCGGCGTACGCCGCGCGCTTCTCGCGGGCCACCTGCTCGCGCCAGGCGACCAGCCGTGGGCAACGACGGCAGGCAACGACCGCGTGGTTGATCGCCTCCAGGTCGCCGAGTTCCATCGGCGTGACCGTAGTGGGCGCCTGGCGATGTGTGACCGTCCGAACGGTTCGGGTGTGCGAACCTTCCCGGCGCGACGTTCGGTTCGTCGCGGTGCGAACACCTCGGCTGGAGGCGACACGTGGCATGGTGGCAGATCTGGTTGACCGGTCTGGGGACGGTCAGCGTGGTGATGATCGTGTGCTGGGTCGCGAGCCTGATCCAGCGGGACGCGAGCCTGGTCGACCGGGTGTGGGGGGTCGCGTTCGTCGTCGCTGCCTGGTCCTACGCGGTCGTCGCAGACGTCTGGACCACGCGGACCTGGCTGGCGTTGGTCCTCGTCACCGTGTGGGGGGTGCGCCTCTCGGTCTACATCACCTGGCGCAACTGGGGTCACGGCGAGGACAAGCGTTACGTCGCGATGCGAGAGCGCAACCCCAGCAGCTTCGTGATCCGCAGCCTGGTCACGATCTTCCTGCTCCAGGGCCTCCTCGCGTGGGTCATCTCGTTGCCCTTGCTCGCCGCGACCTCCCTCGCGAGCCCCGCCGAGTTGATCTGGCTCGACGTGGTCGGCATCGTCCTGTGGCTCGCCGGCTTCGTCTTCGAGGCAGGGGGTGACTGGCAGCTGTCCCGGTTCCTCGCCGACCCCGCCAACCGCGGCAAGGTGATGGATCGAGGCCTGTGGCGCTACACGCGGCACCCGAACTACTTCGGGGACACCGTCGTCTGGTGGAGCTACTTCGTGCTCGCGCTCGCGGTCGGCGCCTGGTGGACCGCGCTCGGACCCGTGTTGATGACCTTCCTGATCGTCAAGGTCTCCGGGGTCGCACTCACCGACAAGGGCATGGGATCGTCCAGCCGCGAGGGGTACGACGAGTACGTGCGGCGCACCAACGCGTTCTTCCCGTGGTTCCCGAGGAGCTGAGCGTCAGGACCCACCTCCGACGGTCACGCAGCCCCGACGTCGAGCGTCGTCGTGGGCGCTGTGATGGACCTCATCAGCCGGGGTAGGAGCCCGGGCGAGCGGGATCAACGTCCGAACCGGTGGACCTCGTCGGGGGTGATGCGCAGGATCGCCCGCTCCGAGCTGATCTGCTCCTCGTCGTAGGGGCGTCCGCGGTAACGGTGGGAGCATGCGTGGATGTGCTCGAGAGCCTCCGGTCCGCGCACGACGTCGGTGACGCGACCACGGACCTCGGCGTACCGGTAGGGACTGTCGATGTCCCAGATGGTCACCGTCACGCGTGGGTCTCGCTCGGTGTTGCGGAACTTCGCCCGGTGCACCTCGGTGTTGATCAGGACGTGGTCGTCGTCGGCATCGACCCACATGACGTGGGTCTGCGGCCTGCCGTCGGCGAACAGCGTGGTCAGCGCCGCGAAGTTCTGGCCGGTGGCAAGCTGCTGGAGGTCAGGGTCGAGGGGCATGGCGTCTCCTTCCCCGCACGGCGGGCGTCTGCGCTCCGACGGTAGCCCGCCGCGCCACCGGGTCGGGGCTCCGGTCCGGTACCGTCGCCGGCTGTGGCGGGCGCCGCCGGTGCCCGGGAGGAGCGTCGACCGTGGACGCAGAGGACCGCTTCGAACTCGACCGGGCCACCTGGGACCGGCTGGTCGAACATGCCTGGTCCGACTTCCCCTACGAGGTCTGCGGGCTGCTCGGGGTACGCCCCGACGGCGAGATCGTCCACTACCCGATCGACAACGCCGAGCGTTCCATGACCTACTACGTGATGGATGCGAAGCAACTGCTGCGAGCCATGCGCGAGATCGAGGACGAGGGTTACGGGCTGGTGATCTACCACTCGCACACCCACACCCAGGCCTACCCGTCCGCGACCGACATCCGCCTGGCGGCCTACCCCGAAGCCACCTACCTGATCGTGACGCTGCAGGATCGCGACCGGCCGGACATCCGTGCGTTCTCGATCGTGGATGGCGTCGTCACCGAGCGGTCGGTGCTGGTGCGCGACGAGCAGGTGGCCTGACGATGGCCCTGCCCGCCTTGCGCTACGCCATCCGGTACGGGCCGGTGGCCCTCGAGCTGGCGCGCCAACTGGACCGGCAGTTGCGCCCCCACATCATGGCCTACCGTCTGGCCCAGTCGGTCGACGGTCACGTCGGAAGCTGGACCGCGAGGCAGACGCACTGGGTCGTGTTCACGTCCCGCGATGCCTCCCCGCTCCGGGCCTTCCCGCCGCTTCCCGACACCGAACTCGCGACGGTCGGGCGTGAACTCGATCGTGACACCCTGCGTCACCACAGCGAGCTGCTCGAGGCCAGACTCAAGGATCGCACCGGTCGGGTGGCGCAGGTCCCGGTCGAGGCCGTCCGCCGCCTCCGTGGTAGCGATCCCGACCCCACCTCGTAGGTCCGCACGGCCCCGGCCCGAGGTCGTCGCCGGTCAGCCGGACAGGTTGCGGACGGCGGAGCGGAGGTGCGGTGCCAGATCGCCTCGGTCCTCCACCCGCACCTCTGGGACATCGAGCCAGGCACCGAGGTCGTGCAGCTCGGCCGCCAGCTCCCGGGCGACGTGTGTCCGGTCGATGTCCGGCTCAGCGAAGCTGCCTCGCACCAGCAACCGTCCGGCGGGACGATCGGCCTTGAGGTCGACCCGGGCGACCAGTCGGTCGCCGAGCAGGAAGGGCAGCACGTAGTAGCCGAACCGGCGCTGCGCCTCCGGGACGTAGATCTCGATCCGGTAGTGGAAGTCGAACAGCCGCTCGGCGCGCTCGCGCCGCCACACCAGGGGGTCGAAGGGCGAGAGCAGTGTGCGGGCCGGGATGCGCCGCGCGGCGACCGCCCGAGGATCGAGGTAGGCGGGCTCGGCTCCCCAGCCGGCGACGCGGACCTCCTCGAGGGCGCCGGTAGCGACCAGCTCGGCCAGCCGCGATCGTGCCTCACGGAGCTTGAGCCGATGGTGGTCGGCCAGGTCACCCGCGGTACCGATGCCATGGGCTCGGGCGGCCCGGAGCAGGAGCTGACGGTGTGCGTCGTCACGGGGCGGCGGACGGGTGGCCAGCGTGGCCGTGGGAAGGATCCGCTCGGGAAGGTCGTAGACGGTCACGAAGTTCGAGGTCCGGTCGTGGATCGCCAGGTCGCCGCGAAGGGCGAGTCGGTCGAGCGCCCGCTTGCCCGGCGGGTTGCCCCACCACGGGCCCGTCCGTTCCCCGGGGTCGGTCAGGTCCCTGACGCTGAGCGGGCCGTGACGAGCCACCTCGTCGCGCACCGCGGCCAGTAGTCCCGGCCGTTCCTGCTCGAAGTCCCGGACCCAGCTGCTGGTACCGATGTCCGCACGCCGGTGGGCGAGGAGAGGCCAGACATCGACCGAGGTGACCGACGCCACGTGGACCCAGCCCTCGAAGGTCTCGCGGGAGCGCCACAGCCAGGCGTCACGGGCGGCGCGGTCGTGGGCGCCGATCCGCGACCAGAACGGCAGCTCGTGGGCGCGGGCCAGCACGTTGACGCTGTCGAGTTGCACGATGTCGACGGTGTCGAGCACCCTCCGAAGGTGTCGGACGTCGCGGCGGGTCGTCGGGTCGGGGCGTGATCGTGCGAACCCCATGGCGGTCAGCGCGATGCGGCGGGCTCGGTCGGCGGTCAGGGTGCGCACGCCGACGGACGCTACAACGGACGGACGACACCGCGGCGCTAGCCTGACCTTCGCACCGTTCGCCTCCTGTCCACCGTCGATGAGGACGCCGCCCCGTACCCTGCGCGGCCCGAGCCGAGCGGTGCGCTCCGGCCGTACCCCGTCCCCGACCCTTCCGAGGTCCGCCATGCCTACCGTCCGTATCCCGACCGTCCTGCGCAAACACACTGGCGGTGAAGGTCAGGTGAGCGCGGAGGGCACCACCGTGGGCGAGGTCTTCGATGCGCTGGTCACGGCGCACCCCGATCTGGAGGAGCAGCTCTTCGAGGATGGCCGGCTGCGCGGGTTCGTGAACGTGTTCGTCGAGGACGAGGACATCCGGTTCATCGACGGCCTGGACAGTCCCGTCGGGGCCGACGACGAGATCTCGATCATGCCCGCGGTCGCGGGTGGCATGGCGTAGGACGTGCTGCTGGAGGACATCTCGCAGGCCGTCGGCAACACGCCGCTGGTGGGGCTGCCGCGTCTGTCGCCTCCGGGCTACCGCATCTACCTGAAGCTGGAGGGAGAGAACCCCACGGGTTCGGTGAAGGACCGCGTTGCCAAGTACCTGATCGAGGAGGCGGAGCGGCACGGTCAGCTGCAACCGGGGCAGCGCATCCTGGAGCCCACCTCCGGGAACACCGGGATCGGGCTGGCGGCGCTGTGTCGGGTCAAGGGCTACCCGCTCACCTGTGTGATGCCGGAGAACACCTCGGAGGAGCGCAGGCAGCTCCTGACGATGTTCGGTGCTGACCTCGTGTACTCGCCGGCGAGCGAGGGGTCGAACGGATCGGTGCGGCTCGCGCGTGAGCTCGCGGCGGCCGACCCGGAGGTCTACATGCCCTTCCAGTACGGCAACCCGGCGAACGCGCTCGCCCACTACGAGACGACCGCCCCGGAGATCATCGCCGACCTGCCGGACGTCGCCGCGTTCGTCGCAGGTCTGGGTACGGGCGGCACGGTCACCGGGGCCGGGAAGCGGCTGAAGCGTTGGAACCCGGAGATCAAGATCTTCGCGGCAGAGCCGGAGTACGGCGACCTCGTCTACGGCCTACGCAACCTCGACGAGGGCTACGTCCCCGAGGTCCTGGACCTGGATGTCCTGGATTCGCGGATCAAGGTCAACTCGCTCAAGGCGCTCACCATGACCCGCCGTCTCGCCGACGAGGAGGGCATCTTCGCCGGCGTGTCGACCGGCGCGTCGCTGGTCGTGGCGGTCCGGGTCTGCGCCCGGCTGCCGGAGGGCTCGAGCGTCGTCGCGCTGTCTCCCGACGGCGGCTGGAAGTACCTGAGCACCGGGGCTTACGCACCCGGTGACGTCGAGGAGATCGCCCAGAGGATCTCCGGCACCCTCTGGGCCTGAACGTGCCGGCGACCGCGACGGGATCCGGCAGCATCGGCCACTACAGTCACGTCCTCACCGACCTGAAGGTCGTCCGCTGACCCTCGAGCTCACCGTCCTCGGCTGCGCGGGCTCCCACCCCGGGCCCGGACGCCTGTGCTCCGGCTACCTGCTGCGGACCCCGAGCACCACCGTGCTGCTGGACGCCGGCAACGGCTCGACCGCCAACCTCCAGCGGTTCGTCGCGTACCGCGACCTCGATGCGGTCGTGATCAGCCATCGACACGTCGACCACTGCATCGATCTCGTCGGGGCCTACTACGCCCTGCGCTTCGATCCCACGGCTACGCACCGCATCCCCCTCTACGGCGCGCCCGAGGTCCACGAGATGCTCACCGGCATGATGTCGTCGGACAGCGAGATGCCCTTCGACGAGGT
>PWTE01000272.1 GCA_003563915.1 Nitriliruptoraceae bacterium | reverse complement strand
TCCGTACCCGTGCTCACGGAGCCAACGCGGCGTCCGCGACCCTCGCCCCATCGCATCGATCACCAGGGACGCGGGGAGGACCTCCTCGGCGCTGCCGTCGGCGCGCCGCAGGATGCGCACGCCGCGGACCCGCTCCTGGTCCGGCGTCAACGCGAGTCCGAGCACGTCGGTCGGCGGGCCGAAGGAGACGTTCGGGAGTTCCCGCACCCGATCCCGGACGCAAGCCTCCAGGTACGGGCGACTCACGCTGACGGTGGTGAGGCGTGCGTCCGTCCGCGCGAAACGGTGGCCGCTGAGGTGCAGCCGTGCATCGCCGAGCAGGTCACCCGCCGGCGCTCCCGCGTCGATCAGCTGCCGGGTCAACCCGGGGAACAGCTCCTCCAGGATCTGCCGTCCACGAGGGAGCAGCGCGTGGATGTGCCGTCCCTGGGGTGCGCCGCGTCGCGGGGCTCCCTGTGGTTCGCTCACGAGGTCGTCGCGGTCGATGACGCGCACCTCGAGGTGGCGTTCCGCCAGGATGCGGGCCGCGAGCAGTCCGGCCATGCCCGCACCGATGACCACGGCGTGGCCAGGGTCGGATGCGTCCATCGCTGCCTCCTCGATGTTGCTGAGGAGGTTGCACGGGACGACTGCTCACCTTCCAGACCGATCCTTGCTCGGTCCTGCTCACTCCAGATCGGAGCTGCCGTAGACCTCCCGGTCCCACAGCCACGTGACGACCCGCTCGACCCCCTGGCTGAGGTGGCGTCGGAACGTGCTGAAGGGCAGCCCGAGGCGGGCCGCTGCGGCTTCCTGGGTCGGGGCCGGGTCGACGTAGGTGCGTTCCACGGCCACGAGCAGCTTGTCGTCCCGCGGGTGCTCCCGGAGGCTGTCGACCGCTGCGCGGATGGTGGCTTCCAGCGTGGCGGCGTCGGGCTCCTGATCGCCGGCGGCATCGCGCAGCAGACGCGTGCTCATCAGCGGGTTGCGCGCCAGCAGATCCGGCCGTGGCAGGTCGCGCAACGCTTGGCGGACCGCGTCGGCGAACTCCGCCTGCGACAGCACCTGGAGGGACGGACCAGGATCGGTCTGCAGCGCCGGATCCTGGGCGAGGGACCGTTCGATCCAGAGGCTGATCAGGTCGTCGACCGGACGTTGGCGGTAGTCGTGCGCGAACACGCCGAACCGACGGCCGCCGAACGCGAAGTCCGCATCCGTCACCCGGTGGAGGTCGGCGAGCGCGAAGAAGTCGTCCCACCCGTCGGGATCGTGCATCGTCAGGTAGTCCCAGGCGAGGTTGCGGGTCGCCAGCTGCCGTTGGAGGGTGAGGATCGGTACGGCGTTGAGCGTCGGGGATGGTCCTTGGTAGGCGTCCCGGTCGACGATGAAGCGGGTCTGGGTCACGGTCTCCCCGGGGCGGGGCGGCTGGTGGGTCTGCGCGTGCTCCCACACCGCCTGCGCGCCGGGGTCGGCTGACCGGTCGTCCTCGGAGGCCGCGGTGAGGTCCAGGAGGCAGACCACACCACGCACCTCGTCGGCCTCATCGCGCAGGACCGAGAACCCCTCCGGCTGCGTCGCCCACCAGGTGGCGGCCACACGGCGCGCCTCGTCCCCTTCGGCGGCTGCGATCAGGGCGAGGACGGCATCGCGGTCGGTCGGCGCCGCAGGCTCCGGGTAGAGCTGTCCCCAGGCGTCCCAGTCGATCGGTGACAGGATGCCGGGGATGTGCCGGAAGAGGAACTTCAGGTCGGAGATGGCGCGCTGCTGCTCACGGTCGTGCAGGCCGCGGAGCCGACCGCGGATGTACTCCGCAACGCGACGGAAGATCCGCGTGTACTCCGCCGCGTCCCGCCAGCGCAGGTCGGCGTCGAGCACGTCGCGCGCCAGGTCGTGCGGCGACACACCGTCGGCGCCGACATCGATGAACGACAGCTCCCGCAGCCAGGTGAAGCACCGGTGCGCATCCTCCGCGGGATCGTCGGTCAGCAGCACCTCGCGCAGGAGGTCCTCGGTCGTCACGCGGGCCAGCGCGCAGACCGTGAGGGCCGTGCGTTGGCGCTCGTCGGGCAGTACGTCCACGAACCCTCGCACCAGGTCGCCGACCAGGTCCGGAGCCAGGCCCTCGCTGCCCAGTTCGCCCCCGCGTACCACGACGTCGGCACACAACGACAGCCCCAGCGGATGGCCGTGACTCAGCGCGATCACCCGCTCGTGATGCTCAGGGGCGACCCCGCAGGCCTCGAGGTAGTCGCGGCTGGCGGTGGGATCGAGGTTGCGGAGGGACACCACCCGGAGCAGGTCCCGCCAGGCAGGATCCGCGCGCCAACCTGGACCGGGCGCAGCTCGCCCTGCGACGACCGTGATCGCGCCCGCCGGGAGTCGCGGGACGAGGTCCTCACGGAGCCAGTCATCGATCGGCGCGAAGCGTTCGTAGGCGTCGATCAGCAGGACCACTCGGCCGGCGTCGCGGCCGATCGGTCCGTCGGCTGGAACATCGATGGTCTCGCGCATCGTGGCCAGTACGGCCCGGGGGGTGGCGGGCAGCTCCCGTGCGTCGAGCCGGATGACGGTCGCGTCCTGGTCCCGGGCGATGTCCGCGAAGGCCTCCAGCAGCGTCGTCTTCCCGATCCCGCCCGGGCCATGCAGGTGCAACACCGCGAACCCGGCCGTCCTCGCTGCCAGGGCGGAACGGAACAGCTCGAGCTCGGCGTGCCGCCCGACGAACCGCCGCCGTCGCTGAGCGCCGAGCATGTCCCCGATCGTGGCCGGGTCGTGCGCGCGGGTGGACATGACGCTTCAGGCTAACGGACCTGGCTCACGGGAACAGGGGTGGCTTCAGCGCTCATCGCTTCCTGGGCGACGGTTCCCGGGGCGGTGGGGCAGGGCAGCGCTCGCGTGCTCGGCGGGCTCAACCGCGGCCGTCGGCGAGGTCGTCGACGAACCGTTCGAGCCGGGTCAGGGAGTCGACGTCCAGGTCCGGGCGCTGCTCGCGGATCACCTCGCGGACCATGGGATCGAACCCGTGCTCGAACGCGCGCTCCACGGTGCCATCGCGGCCGTCGGCAGCGCGGCCCGGCAGGCGCTGCGCTACCTCGTCCTCGAGGAGGTCCGGGGCGTGCTTGCGTCGTCAGCTGTGAAGGGTGCTGCGCAGGATCGTCAGCAGCCACGCCCGAGGGGGGCGGCCATCGAACCGGTCGAGGGCCCGGAAGGCGCGCACCAACGCATCCGGGACAAGATCCTCGGCCTCGTTCGCGTGACCGACCGGGCAGGTGGATAGCCCCGAGCCTCGAGCGGGTGCGCCGGTGAAGGCAGCCTGTCGCAGCGAGGACCACCGCCCTGACCGTAGCTGTGGAACGGGGCGACCGAGAAGTCGCGTTCCGGCACCAGCCGGGAGGTCGACAGGTCGGGGTCCCACGAGGTCGGGTCGAGTGACCCTCTCGAGATCGCGCACGACCGGTCATGCTGTAGAAGCAGTCACGGCCCCTGCCGTCTGCCTCCACGTCAAGGAGACTCCATGGACGGCCCCGAGTTGTGGCTCGTCGTGGGCGTGGGGGTGCTCGCGCTCCTGGGCATCATCGTCGCGCTGTGGGACCTTCTTCGCAGCGAGGTTCGCCAGCTACCCCGGTGGGTCTGGGCGCTGATCATCGTGCTGGTGTCCTTCCCGCTCGGTGTCATCCTCTACCTCGTCCTCGGACGGGTTCCCCGAGGTGCACCGGGTGCCGACACGTCGGCTGAGGCAGGGCCGGGTCAGACGCTGCCGACCTCCGACGGCCCGCACACCGTCGACGTTGCGAGCATCGCCGAGGTAGCGGCCGCGACCACGGCAGCATCGGCGCCTGTTGCGGTGACGGGCCCGGCGGGCGATGCGGTGATCGTCACCTCTTCAGTGAGGAAGGTCTACGGCGACGCGGTCGCTCTCGCTGGCGTGGACCTGGTCGTGCCACGCGGCGCGACCTACGGACTGATCGGTCCGAACGGGGCAGGCAAGACCACGATGCTGGCGATCCTCTCCGGGCTACGCCGACCGACCTCCGGCCAGATCGACCTCGGGGTCGAGCGTCGTCGCATCGCAAGCCTCGTCGACACCCCGCTGTTCGAGCCGTGGCTGACAGCTCGCGAGGTCGTCGACCTGGCGCGCCACCTGGTCGCCGCGGACCTCCCCGGAGAACGCGTCGATGTCGCCCTTGGTGAGGTCGGGCTGGCGGACGCGGCCGACCGTCGGACCGGCGGGTTCTCACGAGGGATGCTGCAACGTCTCGGGCTCGCGGCCTGCCTGGTCGGGGACCCGGAGGTGCTGCTGCTCGATGAGCCATCCTCGGCGCTGGACCCGGCCGGACGACGCGAGGTGCTGAACCTGATCGGTCAGCTGTCGCATACCAAGACCGTGGTGCTCTCGACCCACATCCTCGGCGACGTGCAGCAGGTCTGCGATGTCGTCGGGGTCATCGATCACGGCCGTCTGCGCTACCAGGGACCGATCCAGGACCTGCTGGCACGTACCTCGTCGGCCTACGCCGTCCACGTGCGCCCGACCGCAGCCGACCTCCTCGGTGAGCTCACGACCCGACCGTGGGTCGAGGCGGTCGAGGAGCTCGCCCCAGGGCGACTGCGTCTGATCACCTCGAACGCACCCACCGCCGAGCGGGAGGTCCCGCGGCTGGTCGCCGACCAGGGCCTCTCGCTGGTGTCCTTCTACCCGGCGACCGATCTCGAGACCGCCTTACTGGAGCTGACGCGATGACCCTGTGGCGACTTGAGGTGCTGCGGCTGGTCCGTACCCACCGGTGGACGATCGTCATCGGCGTGTACGTCGCGTTCGCCGTCATCGGTGCGTTCAGCGCCCGCTACATGGGCGAGATCATGGCCAACTTCGCCGGCGACATCGTCGTCGAGGTCCCCGACCCACGACCGGTCGACGGCGTGGCGCAGTTCCTCGGAAACGTCACCCAGATCGGCCTGCTGGCCATCGTGATCGTGGCTGCCGGATCCCTGGCCATCGACGCCCGCACGGAGGTCGCGGCCTTCCTGCGTGGGCGGGTCGAACGCGCGCGGACGCTGCTGTGGCCGCGTTACCTGTCGGTGACCGTGCTCGCGGTGCTCGCGCTGGTCCTGGGGACCACCGTCACCTGGGTGTTCACCGTCGCTCTGATCGGGGCACTACCAGCCGGCGCGATGGTCATCGGCACGCTGTACGGGGCGGTGTACCTGGTCTTCGCCGTCGCGGTCGTCGCGGCGATCGCAGGACTGGTCCGGGGTACTACCCCGACGGTGTTCCTGTCACTACTTGCGTTGCTCCTGCTGCCGGTGCTGGGGCTCTTCCCGCCACTGCAGCCGTGGCTACCAAGCCACCTCGTGGGTGCGGTCGCCTCGATGGTCGAAGGCATGCCCGCGTCCGACTACCTCCGGGCAGCCGTGGTCGCGCTGGTAGCGGCCCCGGCACTGCTCGCTCTTGCTGCCGCGGGTCTGGAGCGTCGCGAACTCTGAGCTTGCTGCGGGCCTGACCGTGGCGCCGGCCATCCTGCCGGGTCCGCCTTCGGGTGTCGTTCCGAGGGTCGCACCAGTCCGTGCTCGTAGGCGTAGATCACGACGTGGATGCGGTCGCGCAGGCCGAGCTTCTGCAGCAGGCTGCGCAGGTGGGTCTTGACCGTGGTCTCCTCGACGAACAGCTCCGGCGCGACCAGCCCGTTGCCCGATGCGACCGTCCGGACCGCCGCCACGAGTTCGTCGGGGTCGATGTCCTTGAGCAGGAAACCCGCGGCGCCGTAGCGCAGTGCGGTGAAGACGTACTCTTCGAGTTCGAAGGTCGTCACCACCAGCACGTCGATCGGGTCGTCGACGTCGGGTCCGGCGAGCAGCCGGGTTGCCTCGAGCCCGTCCATGAAGGGCATACGCACGTCCATCAGCACGACGTCCGGCCGCTCCTGTCGAGCGACGTCGATCCCGGCGCGTCCGTCGGAGGCTTCAGCCACCACCTCGATGTCCGGTTCGCTCTCGAGGATCGCGCGGAAGCCGCGACGGGCGACCGCCTGGTCGTCGACCAGCGCGACACGGATCGTCTCGCTGTCGGTCATCCGGGATCCTCCTCGCCGGTTGGAAGCGTGGCACGCACCCGCCAGCCGGGCCCGTCCTGCCGGGGCCCTGCCTCGAGTTGCCCACCGAGCAGCGCGGCACGATCGTGTGGCCGAACGGGGCCGACATCTCGCCGCGCACACTGCATGCCAGGAGTAGGCCAGCGGTTCCAGAGCACTCGTAGACACCTCGCCTGAGCGCGGGCCCGGATCAGGCAGTCAGTTCAACGGTGTAACGGGGCTGGCCTGACGGGCTGAGTCAACGAGCTCGATCCGGCGCCCT
>PWTE01000377.1 GCA_003563915.1 Nitriliruptoraceae bacterium | reverse complement strand
GTCCGAAGGGGCGACAACGCCCAGCAACGGCCCCGTGGGGAGCCCTACCGGCCGATCGCGATCGCGCCGGCGGCCCTGGATCCGAGGGACACCCGTGGGCGAGGTCGCGCGGTGGTGCGCGAAGGGAGGGACGGAACATCGTGGCCGATCGGGGTCGACCGAAGGCCGGGGTCGGCCGACGGCGACGCTCTGGCCGTCCGCCGACGGCGTCGACATGGCCAGAGGCGTTGGCGAGGCTGGATCAGCCCCCCCGCGGACACCAGCCCCTCCGCCACGACCGCATCACGTCGAGGAAGCGGCGAGTGTCGTGGAGATGCTCGTCGAGGAGCGCGGCGAGTCAGCCTCATCAGCTCGGTCACCGCGGAACCTCGCCGTGCGCAGGCAGGGTGGAGCCCTTGGCTTCGAGGTCGTCGGTTCCTGACCGGCGCACCGGCCGGCGAGGTGCCCATCTGAAGGGTCAGGGTGGCACCGGTGAAGGGCCAGGGTGGCCCCGGACGCTTGGCCGCCATCGACCCTGATGATCGAGGTGCCAGAGCAGGAACCCAGCGCCGTCGGCCCGGAGCGAGCTTCGCGTCGTGATGCCCGAGCTGGATCGTGGCCGAGCTCGATCGTCGGTTCGTCACGCGTCGGCTACCCCTGATGTTCCGCGGGTACGTGGGGGCGTGGCGGCAGGTGCACGGAGGGACCCTCCTGAAACGCAGGATGTGGGTGTTGTAGACCACAGAGTGTGGCTCACCGAGCAGCCCGACACCGATCTGACACGGCTCGACACCCGCCACCGGGCCCATGCCCGGGTCGAGGACCGCATACGTTGCGGCAAGGACACCGAGATGCGCGCCCTGCCGTGCGACACCTTCGCAAGCCACGCCCGAGAGCATCCGGATCGAGCTGCCTGGCCGACTGGCCCTGGGCTGAGCAGATCGTGGCCGCGTTCGACCGGCCACGTGCCCTGCCGTGCCCGCACTCCCCTGACCCCCGTCACCGGCGGCAACCCCACCAGCGCGTCCGCACTGGGCGGTAAAGGTGTCGCATCGCGACTGGAACCCCGCCCATCACCAGCCACAGCCCGACACAGCCGACCCGGAAGGCTTCGATGCTAGAAGGGCGGGTCCAGCTCACCCAGGGGCCGACGTGCGGACTCCGACTCCGCAAGGCGCCGAGCCTCCCGCAGCTCGTCGGGAAGCGCATCCTCGGGGAACTCGTCGATGCGTGTCCCGAACGGCGCCCCTCCGGAGGTGAAGCCCACGACGAACAGGAGCTCGCCGCCCCACGACACCCAACCTTCCGGCAGGTCGCTGGTCGGATCGGGTTCGTGATCATCATCGCGGCCCCGCCGTGCGCGCCTGGGGATCGGCGGCGGCCGCTTCGACCACTGCTCGTCACCAGCCGGCAGGTCGACCTCGAGCATGGTCAGCTCGTCGTAGGCGGTGTAGCGGTCGACGCCGTAGCGCCGCGCGTAGCCCCGCAACGTCACCGTTGCGCCTGATGCCAGCCAGGCGCGCGCCGAGTCGAGCCGGGCAGGCCGGCGCAACCGGTGACGTCGGCTCGGTGGCATCTTGGGCCTACGTCCTCGTCCGTCCACATCGGGGGACGCCGCGCAGCGGCGCGCGCCGACGGTCGCTCAACCCTATCGGGACCGTCGTGATGGACACGGTCGGTGAGCGCCGCGCAGGTCTTCGGCCGTGGGGACCGTCCACGGCTACCGGAGCCGTGGACGGTGCTTGCCTGCCGCCACCGGCACCGCGTAGGGTCGCCGTTCGAGCCCGCCGGCCACCAAGCGCCCTTCCCCCGGGCCGTGTCGCATAGCCGCGACGTGGAGGTGCTCAGCCATGTTGGGTGTGGGTTCGTGACGGGTGCGACGCGGACGCCTGTCCGGCGAGAAACAGATGGGTGGCAGCAGGGACTCACCGCCCAGCTCGCGGACCTCGACGACGGTCTGGCCGGCTATCGTGGGCTGTGCGAGCGTCTCGCCGAGGGAGCTGTCGTCACCGACGCGGGCTCCGCCCTGGTCGACCAGGCGCTGGGCGTGCTGGCACGGCCGGGGTTCGACCGCTTCGTGTGCCTGCCGCGGTTGCGATTCGAGCCCTTCGACTATCAGTTGCGCGCGGCGGGGCGGGCGCTTGAGCAGATGCGGGGCCGGGGGATCCTGGCCGACGAGGTCGGCCTGGGCAAGACCATCGAGGCCGCGCTCGTGCTCTCCGAGCTGCACCTGCGCGGGTTCGCGCGCCGCATCCTCGTCGTCGTCCCCGCCGGACTCGTCGAGCAGTGGCGGGAGGAACTCGACCGAAAGTTCGCGCTGCCCTCGGTGGTGGCCTCCGGTCGAGGGTGGGAGGACGACGCGGCCCCCATCGTGCTGGCGTCGCTGCAGGCGGCCCGGCGCCGGCCCCTGCGCGCGACGCTGGAGGAGCGCGACTGGGACCTCGTGGTCGTCGACGAGGCCCATCGGCTGAAGAACCCGCGCAGCGCCTCCGCTCGGTTCGCGCGGGCGCTGAAGACCCGTTACCTGCTGCTGCTCACCGCCACCCCGGTCGAGAATCGCCTCGAGGACCTGTTCCAGTTGGTGAGCCTGGTGCGGCCTGGGCATCTCGGCACCGTGCGCGAGTTCCGGGCGCGGCACACCGCGACGGGCGGCGAGGTCCGCGACCTTCCGGCGCTGAAGGCGGCCCTACGCGAGGTCATGGTGCGCCATCGCCGCAGCGACCTCGACGTGCTGCTGCCCGGCCGGCTGGCGCGCACGATCGCGGTCGAGCCCCATGCTGAAGAGGCGGAGCTGTACCGGCGGGTCGCTGAGAGGGTGCGTGCCGAGGGGGCTGGCGCCTCGTCGCAGCGGCGCGTGGCACTGCGCGCCGGGCTGCGTCTGGCGGGATCGAGCCCGCGGGCGGTGGCGCCGACCCTCGCCAAGCTCGGCTGGGACGACCTCGCCGCCCGCGCGGCGGGGATCGCCCGTACCCGCAAAGCGGAGGTGCTGCTCGAGCTGCTCGAGCGCCACCGGCAAGCCGGCGAGAAGGTGGTCGTGTTCACGGGGTACCGCGACACGCTCGCGTACCTCGGCGAGGTGCTCGCTGCCGCGGGGATGGATGCCGCCGTCTACCACGGCAGTCTGTCGCGGCGGGACAAGGAGGAGGCGGTCGCCTCCTTCCGCGAGCACGCGCCGGTGCTGCTCACGACTGAGGCGGCTGGGGAGGGCCGCAACCTGCAGTTCTGCCACGTGCTGGTCAACTTCGACCTGCCGTGGAACCCGATGCAGATCGAGCAGCGGCTCGGTCGTATCCACCGCATCGGGCAGGACCACGAGGTGCAGCTGTACAACCTCGTGGGCAGCGACACGGTCGAGGAGCGGATCCTCACCGTCCTGGAGGCCAAGATCAACCTCTTCGAACTCGTCGTGGGCGAGCTCGACATGATCCTCGGCCGTATCGATGACGACTTCGACCTGCCGTCATGGCTGTACGCGGCACACGTCGGCAGTCGAGACGACCACGAGTTCCACGCGCAGGTGGAGGCGTTGGGCGACGAGCTGGCCGCGGCCCGGCGCGCCCACCTCGACAGCCGGCAGCGCACCGATGCGCTGGTCGACGGGGACGCCACCGAGGACGGGAGCCTCCCGTGAGTCGGGCAGGGGCCGCGACGGCTGGCGACGACCCGGGCGTGGGCTTCTGGCTGCGCTACGCGGAGGCCGAAGGGGCCCTGAGCGAGGACGAGGGCGATCACGCGCTGGTCGTGCTGCCGCCGGGCCTGCAGAAGCGGTTCTCGCTGGACGAGACCGTGGCGGTGACCGCTGACCCCGAGGTCGCCCGCGAGGACGGGGCGGTGCTGTTGCTGCCCGGCCACCCCGTACTGGACGGAGCGGCAGAGCAGGCCGTGGGGCAGGGCGACGTCGGGATCGCCTGGCTGCCGTGGTCCGACCGACGCTCGCCAGGTACGGCCGAGCTGCTCGATCGCGCCCGCGAGGCGGTCGGGGTCGAGCACGGGCGCATCGACCGGGACCGGGAGGCAGCCCGGGCTTGGTTGCCAGTGCTGCGGACCGGCGCGCTGGCGACCACGACCGCGTCGCTGGACGTTCGCTTCCAGGAGCGCCACGAGGTGTGGGTCGACGCACGGACCGGCACCGAGGTTCCCGACACGCTCCTGGACGCGCTCACCGGATCATCCTGGTCACCACAGCCCGAGCAGCGCCACGCCGTGCTCACGTTCGACCTGACAGCGAGCCTCCGCGCGGCCGACCGACTGCTGTAGGAGCGCTCGGCGCGGCGGGCCGAGACCCTGTCGGCCCGGGCCGCCGAGGACCGCCGGGATGCGCTCGCCCGGGTGGATGCCTACTACGACAAGGCGTTGGCCACCATCCGGCGGCGGCGCGCGGCCACCGACGACGACGAGCGACGTGCCCTACTCGATACGCAAGCCGAAGCGACCCAGCTCGAGCGTCAGCGGCGGTGCCAGGAGGTCGAAGACACCCACCGGATGCGACTGGAGCTCCAGCCCTTCCGGCTCCATGTGGTGATGGTGCCGGCACTGCGGCTGCCCGTGCACGTCCGGCGAGGGGCGACAACCTTCCCGCTCGAGCTGGTGTGGCTCCCGGCGACCCGGTCGTTCGCCCCCGTGATCTGCCCCCACTGTGGTCGTGAACAGGAGCTGATCGCCGGCCGCAAGCGGCTCGGCTGCACCCACTGTCTTCCGCGACCGGCGCCCACCCTGAACCGGGACATCGACGCGCCACAGCAGGCGGGCAGGTCCACCGACCCCTCCCACGTCGACGCGCCACGCCCGCCACGGGACGCCACCGACACCTCCCATGCGGACGCGTCGTCGAGCGCAGGCCAGGGGGCGCCCGCCTCCCGGAACGGACGGTCCGCTACCGACGGGCGACCTGCCGTGACAGCGACGCCGCCACGGCGCCGCTCCCCGGGCGCGGCCGCGTCCCCGCGCGCGGCAGCCGGCCGATCCGTCGCCCGGATCCAGGAGGTGGGGACCCGGCTCGCGCTCAAGTTCTGGGACGAGGTGGCGCAGGGTCGGCGCTGGCACCGACGCCGGGTGGCCGACGATTCACCCCTGACCACCCTCCACCGCCTCTACGGCAAGCAGGCGCCGCTGGTGGCCATCGGCGTGCCGGCCGGAGCCACCCCGGAGACGATCCAAGCCTTCGCACAGGCTCCCGAGCCCGGTCTGCCCTACGTCACGCACGGCGAGCTGCGCACCGGACCGACCGGCTGGACGTTCACGCTGCGGTGGGAGTCGACCCCCTCCGGGCCGGCGCTGCTGGAGCTGCTGCCTGGGCTGCCGACGCTGGACGGCCACTTGCCGGCGCACTGGTCGCTGGACCCGGGGATCCCCGAGCGTCTCTTCGGCGCGACCTCCCCTCCGATCGATCTCGATCCGGTCGCAGACGCGCTGTGGCGCATCGAGCGACCTCGCGGCGGGCTGCCGCTGGTGGTGCGTTGTCTCACGGCCTGGTGGCGCAGCGGAGAGCAGCTCGATGTCGACGCCGATCCGGCGGTGGTGGCGGCGGCGCTCGCGAGCCTCGTGGAGAACCGCTCGGGCCTGCGCCGCTCACGAGCCCAGGCGGCCAAGGACCACGGTGTGGGCGCGGAGGAGGTTTCTGCCACGGCGCGTCTGCTCCAGCGGCACCCGGCACTGAGCACCGAGCGGCCCTGGTGAGCCGCGCAGGCTTGGCCGGTCCGCGACGCTGCTCGCGTCGACCGCCCGGAGTCGTTTCCGAGCGCCCGGCGGGCCCAACTCCCACAACCCGTCGCGTCTCCCGACCGCAGTCCGTGGTGGAACGCTGGCTGGGAGCACACGGTCACGCTCGAGGGTGTCGAAGCCCTCGACGAGATGTTCACCCGACGACTCGTGGACGGTGCGCGAGCCTTCCCACCTGAGGACTGCGGCGGACTGCCCGGCTACGAGGACGCGGTTGCGGTCGCTTCCGGCGGCGAGGCGCGCTACCACGACACGGAGGTGCTGCGGGAGTGGCTCGGCGGCTGGAACCCGGAAGCATTCGACCTCGAGGTCGTCCGCAGCCGCTTCGATCGGTAGGGGCTTGACATCGACGACCTCCGGCGCGCCGCGATCGGCCGCCGCTCGGGCTGGATCGTGGCAAGGGCCCACACCGCATGACAGCGCGAAGAGGGACGCCTCCTGCCGGACGGAGCGCACCACCGCCCTCCTCGGCTCGGTCTCGTAGCGCGGCTGCGGCAGCGACCCGAGGGGACGAGGGGACCGCCGAGTTGACCCCCACGAGCAGGCGGGGTACCGTTCTGACCTCGCGCCGTGGGTTGCGCCCATGGCGTGCTGTCCGGGCGCTCTCGCGCCGATGCCGATCGACCGCTACGCGG
>PWTE01000327.1 GCA_003563915.1 Nitriliruptoraceae bacterium | reverse complement strand
CCTGTCTCCGCCTGCAACGCGCCTTCCGGGACGCGCCAGTCCGTCGCGCCGGTCGGGCTGTACCGGATCAGCCGGTAGGGATCGCCGGTGCCCGGTTGCATCGCCGTGTAGACGTTGCCGGCGCTGTCGGTGATGAGATCGAAATCGACACTGCCACCGAGCTCCCGCACATCGAGATCCCCCGACCAACTCGCCTCGTTCCCCGTGGTGACATCGTTGCCGAACAACAGGCTGTAATCGGAGTTGTAGACCACATTGGATCCGCTCAGAGCCATCTGCGTCGGGCCGGTGGCTGCCGTCGAATTCCGGGCATCGATCCTGTGTGTCCAGGTGATCGTGAAGTTGTTCAGATCGACCCCGACGATGGCGGCGGTGCGTCCCCCGGACGCCTGGCGAACCCCGACGACGGCGTCGCTGCCATCGATGAGGATGCGCGCGGTATCCAGGCGCAACAGATCCTGGGTGTCGGTGCCGTCGGCATCGAGCACCGGCAGGTCCACCCGGTCGGCGACCCCTCCGTCGGTGAGCGACAGGGCGACGAGTTCGAGTTGGTCGTTGGTGATCGCCGGGATCAGCACGGCGTCGTCGGTGAACGCACCGATGCGCGCCTGACCGAAGTCACGGCTCAGGGCGTCGAACGGAGGCCCGTCGGTGTGGTCGATGCTCCAGGCGATGCTGGGGGAGGCGCCGCTGATGTCGATCGCGACCAGCGACGGCTCGGACAGGATCGGGAACAGCACGATGTGCTCGCTGGTCCCGCCGATGTGCAGGCTGGACCGCTCGCAGTACGTGTTGAGCGGCAGGTCCTCGAGCACGAGTTGCGTACCGGCGATCTCGGCACCGGTGTCCGGGTTGTAGGCCTGCAGGGTCGGGCTGGTCGTCCCCTCGACCGTGCCCGATGCCAGTTGCACCCACAGCCGGCCCTGACCGTCGATCGCGGCGCCGCAGCGCTGCTGGATCCCGTCGAGTGACCACGCCAGGCTGCCGTCGCCGGCGTCCAGCGCGACCAGCGACGCAACACCATCGTCGGTGTTCCATGCCCGACGGATCACGGTGCCCGCGTCCGAGACGATCGCGGCGTTGTTCTCACTGCCACCGGCCGCATCGACGTTCGCATCCACCTCGAAGCCGTCCAGGTCGTTGATGTCGGTGAACCACTTGAGACCCGGATCATCTGGACCGACCGTCTCCGCCTGACGGGTGTTCTGCGGGTTCTGGCCGTGCATCGGCCAGGCATCGGCGGCCGCTGGCAGGGCCAGGACCGCGGCGGTGGCGACCGCGGTCGCCGCGGCGATCCCCCGTCCCCCTCGTGTTCGTAGCGTGTCTGACATCCCCATGTGTGTCGTGCTCCTTGGTCGTCGGGCGATCACGACCGCCCGGCACTGGTCGAGTGGGCACGGAGCCAGGCGACCTTCGACGATCCCAAAGCGTCGCTGAAGCCCCGTGCGGATCTTGCCCCTGAGGCCGGTCCCGTCCGATCGACGGGGCGGCGTCCGCGGAGAGGATGGCCAAGCAGCGACGGGCACACACGCCTCTGTGCGCATGGTCAGCTTTCATGAGCGCAGAGCGACCGGTCGAGGGCCGAGGTGCGATCCCACCCCCTCGAACCTGCGTCTGTACCACGCAGGAGATCGTCGTCATGGCCGCGCAGGATCGCGGACGAGCGGAGCGGTGCCGCGTACCGTCGTCTCCGACGAACGATGCGGAGATGGCACGTGGATGCAGAGAAGCTGACACACAAGTCCAGGGAAGCCTTGCAGCGCTCCCTGGTGATCGCGCGCGAACACAACCACCCGGAGGCTGGCACCCCGCACCTGTTGTCGGCGCTGCTCGAGCAGAGTGACGGCGTGGTTCTACCGGTGCTGCAGAAGCTCGACGTCACACCCACGACCCTCCGCAACCGCACGGCTGAGGTCCTCAAGGACATGGCCGCCGCGTACGGCGCGTCGGGGGATGTGCAGATCGGCCACCCCCTGGTCAAGGTGTTGGAGGCTGCCGCGACCGAGGCGCAGCAACTCGGTGACGAGTACGTCTCGACCGAACACCTGATGCTGTCGCTGGCCGATGCAAGTGACCGGACCGCCAAGCTGCTGATCGAGCAGGGTGTCGACCGCCCAGCGATCCTGGAGGGCCTCCGTCAGGTCCGCGGGACCCAGCGGGTCACCTCCAAGGACCCCGAGGCCACCTATGAGGCGCTCGAGAAGTACGCCCGCGACCTGACCAAGCTCGCGCGCGAAGGCAAGCTCGACCCGGTCATCGGTCGTGACGAGGAGATCCGTCGCGTCATCCAGGTCTTGGTACGGCGCACCAAGAACAACCCGGTGCTGATCGGTGAGCCCGGCGTCGGCAAGACCGCCATCGTCGAGGGCATCGCTCGACAGATCGTCGATCATGAGGTTCCCAAGCTCCTCGAGGACAAGACGCTCCTCGAGCTCGACCTGTCCGCGATGGTCGCCGGTGCGAAGTACCGCGGTGAGTTCGAGGAGCGCCTGAAAGCCGTGCTCAAGGAGATCGAGTCGTCCGACGGACAGATCATCACCTTCATCGACGAGCTCCACATGGTCATCGGCGCCGGTGCGGCCGAGGGCGCGATGGACGCGGCCAACATGATCAAGCCGCTGCTCGCCCGCGGCCAGCTGCGGATGATCGGCGCGACGACACTCGCGGAGTACCGCAACATCGAGAAGGACGCTGCGCTCGAACGCCGCTTCCAGCCTGTCCGCGTGGAGGAACCATCGGTCGCCGACACGATCGGGATCTTGCGAGGTCTGCAGGATCGCTACCAGACGCACCACAACGTCACGATCACCGATGACGCGCTGGTCGCTGCGGCCACACTGTCCGACCGCTACCTCACCGATCGGTTCCTGCCCGACAAGGCCATCGATCTGCTCGACGAGTCCATGGCGCGGCTGCGCATCACCCTGGACTCTGTGCCGCCAGAACTCGATGACGTCAGGCGCCGCATCCGGCAGTTGGAGATCGAGCGGGGCAGCCTCACCAAGGACGACAGTGAGTCGGCCCAGGGCCGGCTCGCGGAGCTCGACACCGCCCTGGCTGACCTCAGGGAGCACGAGACCTCACTGGACGTCCGCTACCAACGGGAGAAGGGTGAACACGAGGCACTCAAGGATCTCAGGGGCCGGATCGAGCAGCTCCGCGAGGAGGCCGAGATCGCGGAGCGCGATAACGAGTTGACCCGTGTCGGGGAGATCCGTTACGGCGAGATCCCCGAGCTCGAGAAGGAATTGAAGTCCCGGCAGGACCGCATGGACGCCATGCGCGCGGAAGGCAACAGCCTGCTCGATGAGAAGGTCACCGAGGTTGAGATCGCCGAGGTGGTTGGAACCTGGACGGGTATCCCGGTCGCCAAGCTGATCGAGTCGGAAGCCACCAAGCTCATCGACCTCGAGGAGCAGCTGCACGCACGGGTCGTCGGGCAGGACGAAGCGGTCGAGGCGGTCGCGAACTCCGTACGGCGATCGCGGTCGGGTATCGCCGATCCGGACCGGCCACTCGGGTCGTTCCTGTTCCTCGGACCGACGGGGGTCGGCAAGACCGAGCTGGCGCGGGCACTCGCGGAGTTCCTGTTCGACGACGAGCGGGCCATGATCCGCATCGACATGGGTGAGTACCAGGAGAAGCACACGATCGCCCGGCTGATCGGTGCTCCCCCGGGGTACGTGGGCTACGAGGACGCGGGCCAGCTCACCGAAGCCGTGCGGCGTCGGCCCTACCGGGTCGTGCTGCTCGATGAGGTCGAGAAGGCCCACCCGGACGTGTTCAACGTGCTGCTGCAGGTGCTCGACGACGGCCGGCTCACCGACGGGCAGGGCCGCACGGTCGACTTCCGCAACGTGGTGGTCATCATGACCTCCAACCTCGGATCGACCCACATCCTCGATGCGGACATCTCGCCCGAGGTGCTGCGCGACCGGGTCATGACCGACGTGCGTGGCCACTTCCGCCCGGAGTTCCTGAACCGCATCGACGAGGTCGTCATCTTCGAGCGGTTGGCCCGGGAGCAGCTGCGTGAGATCGTCGATATCCAGCTCGAACGCCTACGCCGTCGCCTGGCGGACCGTGACCTCACGTTGGAGGTCACCGGCCCAGCCATGGACGCCCTGGCCGAACTCGGCTACGACCCGTTGTACGGCGCCCGACCCCTGAAGCGGGTCATACGCAAGCACCTCGAGGATCAGCTCGCCAAGGCGATGCTGGCTGGCGAGCTCACCGACGGGTCGGCGGTCACCGTGGATGCCGGACCCGACGGTGACCTGACGATCACAGCGGGCCGCCAAGCGACCGGGACCTGACGCCTCCCTGCAGCCGCCGCGCCGCACGCGTAGGGTCGGACCGATGGTTGAGCAGGACGAGGTGCAGGTCGCGGAGCCGCCCCAGGGAGGCTCCGGCGCCGCCTTCGCGACCGGGACCCACCGGTGGCCTCTGATCGGTCGGCGTCACCTCGTGACACGACTGGCATCGCACAGCGCCAAGGGGCGGTCCGCCGTGATCGCCGGTGCCCGCGGTGTCGGTCGGACCCGTCTGCTCAGCGCGGTGGCCCAGGCGCACCCCGGACCGGTGATCGCCATCTCCGGGACCGATGCTCCGGACCCGACGCTCCCGGGTCGCCTGGCCGACGTCGCCGGTGGCGAACCGCTGTTGCTCGCCGTCGATGATGCCCACCTCGTGGACGCGGCCACCGTGCTGGCGGTCGACCGGGCGATCAGCGAGATGCCCGGTGTCGCTGTCCTGTTGACGGTCCCGACGGGTCGCCCGTTCCCTGAGTGGCTCGTCGGTCCAGTCGATGCGAAGGCGTGTGTGCAGGTCGGGCTGGAGCCGCTCGCCGAGGCGGCGATGGACGAACTCGTCCGAGCGGTCCTCGGGGGTCCGGTCGAGGCGGGCCTGCTCGCTGACCTGCGTCGACGTTCCAGCGGGCGCCCGAAGACCGCGGTCGAGCTCCTGCAGGGAGGTCGCGAGGCCGGCGTGGTGCAGTGGGACGGCGAGACCTGGCGCAGCGGGGGGCCACTGTCGACCCACCGGGTATCCAGCGACCTCGGACGGCTGCTCGAAGATGTGTCGCCGGAGACACGGAAGCAGGCCGCGATGATCGCGCTCGGTGAGCCGGTACCGGCGAGCGTGGTCGGGGAGCTGTTGACCCCCTCGTCCATCGGCGAGCTCACCACGCTCGGTATCGTGGACTGGGGCTCCGACGGTGAGCATCGACAGCTGTCGTTCCGCGAGCCGATCGACGGCGACCTGCTGCGTTCGCGCATCCCCGGGGACCGTCGCCGAGATCTCCTCAACCGCCTGCTCGATGCGTTCCGGCGGGTTGAGCCCGACCGGTTCGCGGCACGGAAGGCGCTCTGGGAGTTGGAGCTCGGGGGTGGTGACGCCGCGGATTTCGAGGCGGCTGCTGGCTCGTCCTACGCCGCTGGGGACCCTGAGCTCGCGGCCCGGTTCGGGCGGGCAGCGGTCGACCACGGTGCCGGACATGCATCCCGGGTCGTCGTCGCGGCATCGTTGACGGAACTCGGGGACCAGGACCAGGCCGCGTCGTGGCTTCGGGCGGCGGACGAGATCGCGGCCGACGAGCGCGAGCAGGCCTGGACGACGGTCGTTCGCGCGCATGCCCGCTGGCTCCTGCACGACGATGCCCCCGCTGCCCGCGAGATCCTCGAGGATGTCCGACGCCAGACCGAGGACCAGGACGTCGCCCGCGAGGTCGCCGCCTACACCGCACTGCTGGACACCGGTGACGGGTGGATGGTGGCTGCCCGCGATCGGCTCGCGGCGATCGATCACGACGTGCCCGGAGGTCACGGTGATCTCAGTGATCGTGCCCGACTCCTCGGGGGTGTTGCGGCCGCGATGGCCTGGGACGAACTCCCCGGTGCCGGCGTGCTGGAGACGTGGATCCCGCCGTGGCACCAGCTGTCCGCGGACGTTGCCCGTTCCCTGCCGATCGGGCCCAGCGTCCTCGCGGCGCACCGACTGGACGTGTCCTCCGAACTGGTGCAGGGCGCACCCACAGCCAACCGGCACCTCGAGGTGGCGCTGCAGGCGGACCGCGACGATGACCAGGGACTGTGGCTGGCCGTCGTCGGTCGGCTTGATCTGGCGGCGGGGGCGATCACGCCCGCCCGGAGCCGGCTACGCGATGCCGCGACGGCACTCGAACGCGCCGACAGCCTGCGGTTGCGGCCCCTGGTGCTCTGCCTCCAGGCGGTGGCGATGGCCCAGGCCGGTGCGCCGAGCGGGTCTCGTCGGCTTCTGGAGGAGGTCGAGCAGGACCGGGAGCGGTTGCCCCGCGTTGCCGCGTGGGCTGCCCGTGCCGACGCCGAGGTGATCGCTGCAGAAGATGGTCCGGCGG
>PWTE01000312.1 GCA_003563915.1 Nitriliruptoraceae bacterium | reverse complement strand
GGCGCCGGGGCGGTGATCGCGTTGGCGTCGGACCTGCGCGTGCTCAGCCGCGAGGCCTCGTTCCGGCTGCTGTTCACCGGCGTCGGGCTGTCCGGCGCCGACATGGGTATCGCGTACCTCCTGCCGCGCATGGTCGGGCTGTCGCGTGCCACCTCGCTGCTGTTGCTCGGCGACCCGGTCGACGCCGAGGAGGCCGAGCGGATCGGGCTGGCCCACGAGGTCGTGGCGCCCGACGAGTTGGGGGAGCGGGCGCAGGCGCTCGCGCGACGGCTAGCGGACGGGCCGACCCTGGCGTACGCCGCGACCAAGTCGCTGCTCGGTCGGGAGCAGGACATGAGCCTGTCCGCCGCCATCGAGACCGAGGCGCTGGTGCAGGCGCTGCTGATGACCAGCGAGGATCACGCCGAGTTCCACCGCGCGTTCACCGAAGGGCGCCAACCCCGCTGGCAGGGCCGCTGAGCACGCGCACGAGCGAGGAGCCGTCACCGTGACCGAGTCGCCACATCACAACGTCAACCCCGACCAGCTGCTCCCGCCGGTCGGCTTCTCCCACGCGACCGTCGCCGCGACGGGTCGGACGATCTACCTCGGCGGCCAGACCGGCCACCGCGTCGACGGGTCGCTCGACGGTGAGCTGGTCCCGCAGTTCGCCCAGGCGCTGGACAACCTGGTCGCGGTGCTGGATGCCTGCGACGCGCAGCCGGCGCACCTGGTGTCGCTGGCGATCTACACGACGGACGTGGCGGGCTACCGGGCGGCGACCCGCGAGCTCGGGGACGTGTGGCGGCAGCAGCTCGGCCGCCACTACCCGGCGATGGCACTGTTCGGCATCGCCGAGCTCTACGACCCCCGCGCGTTGGTCGAGGTGGTCGCCGTCGCGGTCGTCCCCGAGGGCTGAGCGCCCACCACCTCGTGGACGAACCGCAGCGTCGCGGCCATGAGTCGCTCCTGCAGGTGAGCGAACAGCTCGGCGGCCTGGGTCCCGGGCCACGGGTCGGGGAGCAGTTCGACCGGGAGGCCCGGGTCCAGGTAGGGGGTCTTGCGCCACTCGTGCAGGGCGTGGACGTGGTCCGCGTAGGCCTCGTCGGGGGTGTCCTCCGGCGCATCGGTGTCCCAGCGCTCGGCGACGGGCGCGAAGCGGTCGAGGTAGTCGCGGTAGGTGGCCTGAAGGTTGGCGAGGTCCCAGCAGCGCTGGACCAGGTCCTGGGGCCGGTCGAAGGCGTGGTGGGTGGCCGCGAACACGTCGACGTAGCCGTCCAGCCCGACCTCGCGGATCGTGTCGACGGTGCGGTCGAGGACACGACGCGGCGCGATCCACAGTCCGGGGCCGAGGTTCCCGAACCCCAGCCACGTCAGGCGGGTGCGCAGCTGGTGGCGCTCGGCCCTCAAGCGCTCCGGTACGGAGAAGCTCGCCAGTACCCAGCCGTCCTCGAGCTGCGCCGGCTCCAGCTTGTCGAAGATGCGCAGGTCGCCCTCCGCCAGGATGTCGTGGGCGGGCTCGCTGAGTGCGTAGCCGACCTGGCCATCGCGGACCTCGCGGCGGAGCAGGCCCTTGCGGGAGAAGCGCGACACCGACGAGCGCACCGCCTGCTCGTCGACCTGCAGCGGCGCGGCCAACTCGACCAGATCTGCGATGGCGATCCAGCCGCCGAGATCCCGCACGAACGCCCCGTACAGGTCGAACAGGATCGAGCGGTAGCGCGTGGGAGGCATGGGCCCTCCACCGGTGGCTGGTGGACCGCGGGCGGCGCAGCGGTCGTTCGAGTCTAGACGCCGCGAGCCTCGACCGGTCGCCGATGTGACGGCCGTTGCGTTCGTGTCATCCCTGCGATGTGTGGGGCGGCCACCTCATCGGTTCAGCCGAGCACCCACAGCGACACAGCGGCGACAGGGACCACGTACCAGGCGAAACGATCGATGCCGGCACGGCTGACCAAGCGGACCAGGAAGGCGATCGCGAGGTACCCCGCTATGGCCGCAGCGGTCACGCCGACGGCCAGCTCGACGGCGGTGATCCCCTCCAGGTCCTCCACCTGTGGCACCTGGACGACGGCTGCCCCTGCGATGGCCGGTAGGCCGAGCAGGAACGCGAACCGGGTAGCCAATGGACGCGGCAGACCGGCAGCGATCCCGGCCGAGATCGTCAGCCCCGATCGCGACAACCCCGGCAGGAGCGCGAACATCTGCGCGAACCCGACCCCGAGCGCCTGTCCCCATCCGAGGCGACCGACCGCCGTGTCGTCGCGGTCGTCGGCAGCGGCGCTCGTCCCGCCTGGTCGTGCGTGTCGACGGTGGAGCTGCTCACCCACGATCAGCACCGCGGCGGTGCCGAACAGCAGCCAGGCCGTCGCGACCGGTGCGGAGAACACCGCTTCGATCCCTTCGCCGAACACCAGCCCGGCAACGCCGACCGGCACGCTCGCCGCGATGAGTAACAGCAGGACGCGGCGGTACGCGGTGCGTTCCGCCTCGGGGGAGCGGCCGAGCACGGCGAGGGCGATCCCCCACAGGTCGCGGCGGTAGTAGACGACCAGTGCCAGCAACGTGCCGACGTGGAGCGCCACGTCGAACGCGAGCCCGTGACGTTCCCACCCCGCCAGCGCCGGTACCAACACCAGGTGCGCCGAGGACGATACGGGGATGAACTCCGTCAACCCCTGAACGATCCCCAGTACCAACGCCTGCACCCACCCGGGGGCGTCAGCCAGCACGATGATCCATCCGGTACCTCGCTTCGTGACCGGGTGAACCTGATGCCACCCTCGCCAACGCGCGCTGACGCGACGCCCCGACCGAACCGGGCATCGACCTTCCATCACACCTGGTCGTGCCCCCCGACCCGGTCACGCACGTCACCGGTTGCGCAACGCTGGACGCCATCTTCAAGGGGAGGTCGTCACCACCTCGAGGTCGCCGTCGCGGTAGGCGCCGCGCAGCACCTTCTTGTCGAACTTCCCGACCGAGGTCTTCGGCACCTCCTCGAGGAACGCGTAGCGCTCCGGTAGCCACCACCGGGCGACGTGGTCCTCGAGGTGGCTGTTGAGGTCCTCCGGGGCCGCCGCCGCACCGGGACGCAGGACGACGCACGCGAGCGGGCGTTCGTCCCACCGGTCGTCGGCGACCCCCACCACCGCGCACTCCAGCACGTCCGGGTGCGCCATCAGGGCGTTCTCGAGGTCGACGGAGCTGATCCATTCGCCGCCGGACTTGATCACGTCCTTCGTGCGGTCCACCAACTGCATGGAGCCGAGGTGGTCGATCACGCCGACGTCGCCGGTGCGCAGCCAGCCGTCGTCGAACCGCGCCGGGTCCTCGACACCGTGGTAGCCGGCGGTGATCCAGGGGCCGCGGACCTGGACCTCGCCCATCGACTCGCCGTCCCAGGGCTGGACGGTGCCGTCGTCGGCGACCAGCCGCATCTCGACGCCGGGGACGATGCGCCCCGTCCGTGCGCGGAACCGGCGCGACTCCTCGCCGGTGGCGCCGGCTGGTGGGATCGCGACGGATCCCAGCGGCGACATCTCCGTCATGCCCCAGCCCTGGATGATCTCGATGCCGTAGCGCTCCTCGAAGGCGTCGATCATCGCTCGCGGCACCGCCGACCCGCCGACCACCACCCACTCCAGCGAGGACAGATCGAGCTCGCGCTGTTCGCCGAACGCCAGCACCCCGTTCCAGACCGACGGCACGGCGGCTGAGCAGTTCGGTCGCGCTGCTGCGATGAAGTCGGTCAGCGGTTCCGGTTGCAGGAAGCGGGCCGGCATCAACAGGTCGGCGCCCTGGATCCACGCCGAGTGCACCAACCCCCACGCGTTCGCGTGGAACTGTGGCACCACCACCAGGACCCGGTCCCCGTCGTCGAACCGGACGCCACCGGCCACCGACCCGAAGGTGTGCGTCCAGATCGACCGGTGGCTGTAGACCACGCCCTTCGGGTTGCCGGTCGTGCCGGAGGTGTAACAGGACGCGGCCGGGGCGTCCTCGTCCACCGTCGGCCAGGTCGTGACCGGTTCGGCCCGCTGCAGCAGATCGTCGTAGCGCACCACCTCGCCGTAGCCGTCCAGCGCGCTCGCGTCACCGTCCCCGATCACCACGAAGGTGTGCGGGCTCGACACGCGGTCGAGCACCGTCGCCAGCACGGGGATCAGGTTGTCGTCGACGAGGATGACCTCGTCACCCAGGTCGTCGATCACGAAGGCGAGCTGGTCGGGGAACAGCCGGATGTTGAGCTGGTGGAGGACCGCGCCGAGGCACGGCACCGCCCAGTACGCCTCGACGTGCTCCTGGTGGTTCCAGCAGAAGGTGGCGACGACCTGACCTTCGCCGATGCCGAGCGACCGCAGACCCCCGGCCAGCCGCTGCACCCGTGTGTAGGTGTCCGCGAAGCTCACCTCGCGGGTGGTGTCGCCGAGCCAGGTGACCACGTGCCGGTCCGGGTGGACCCGCGCGCCGTGTAGCAGCAGGTCGGTGACGGTGAGCGGGTGCTGCTGCATGGTGCTGCGGACCGGCGTTCCCATCGATCGTGTCCTCTCCCGTCGACCCGCGCCGACGCTCCCGGCCGGAGGATACGGCGCGGACGTCGGCGCCGACGGGGCTCAGCCGGTCCCGGGCTGTCGCTCCAGCGCGGCCTGGATCCCGACCGGCCACCGCAGTACCTCGAGGTAGTCGGCGGTCAGGGTGAGCTCGCCGGTCGCGACCCACCACAGGGTGACGGTGTCGGCCCAGTCGTCGGGGAGGTCGTCCGCCCAGGCTCTGGCGGCGCGACCCTCGTCCTCGTGCCCGGCGCACCACCCTTCGTCGCCGATCCGTCGGGCGCAGTCGCGGCACAGGGCCCCTGGGCTCGCCGGTCCGCAGGTCGGCAGCAGCCGTGGTGCGTCGCCACAGTCGTCGCAGGGACCGGCGTCGACCGCCTGCGGACCGACGTCGGTGGCGGTCAGCCAGGGCGCGACGTCGGTGAGGGCCTGCCGCAGCGCGCGCCGGTCGACATCCATGGTGCGACGGTAGCGGCCTATCCTCGGCAGCCGGAGCCCTGCCGGTCCGTCCGGTCCCTGTCGTCCAAGGAGCGCCCGTGTCCCCCCACCGCATCGCCATCCTCGGCGGCGACGGCATCGGCCCAGAGGTCGTCGCCGAGGGCCTGAAGGTCCTCGACCACCTCGAGAAGCTCGAGGGCTTCGCGACGGAGCGGGTCGACTACGACCTGGGCGGGCGTCGCTACCTCGCCACCGGCGAGGTGCTCAGCGACGAGACGCTCGAGGAACTGCGCGGGTTCGACGCCATCTACCTCGGCGCGGTCGGCACCCCCGACGTGCCTCCCGGCGTGATCGAGCGGGGGCTGTTGCTGAAGGTCCGCTTCGCCTTCGACCAGTACGTGAACCTGCGGCCCGTGAAGCTCTACCCGGGGGTCACCTCCCCGGTCGCCGGGCTGACGCCGGACCGCTGCGACTTCGTGGTCATCCGGGAGAACACCGAGGGCGTCTACGCCGGGGCGGGTGGTGTGCTCTACCCGGGGACGCCCGCCGAGGTCGCGACCCAGGAGAGCGTCAACACCCGCCACGGCGTCGAGCGGGTCCTGCGCTACGCCTTCGAGACCGCGCAGCGCCGTGACGGTCACCTGACCCTGGTGCACAAGACCAACGTGTTGACCTACGCCGGCGGGCTGTGGATGCGCACCTTCGAGGAGCTCGGTGACGCGGAGTTCGCCGACGTCGAGCGCGACTACGTCCACGTCGACGCGGCGTGCCTGTACTTCGTGACCCAGCCCGACCGGTTCGACGTGGTGGTCACCGAGAACCTGTTCGGCGACATCATCACCGACCTGGGTGCGGCGGTGCAGGGCGGGATGGGGTTGGCGGCGTCCGGGAACCTGGACCCGACCCGGAGGGCGCCGTCGATGTTCGAGCCGGTCCACGGTTCGGCGCCGGACATCGTCGGCACCGGCAAGGCGGACCCGATCGCCGCGGTGATGAGCCTCGGCCAGATGCTCGCGTTCCTCGGCGAGGATGGCGCGGCGACGCGGGTGGATCGAGCGGTCGGCACGCTGCTGTCGGAGCGTCAGGGGACGGTGCCGGATGGCGCGGCGGTCACGACCAGCGATGTCGGCGACCGGCTGGCCGAGCTGGTCGCCGAGGACTGACCACGGCCCAGCTGCCGCTCGCCAGGTGGCGCTGGCAGGGATCCGCGTCAGGGGGCGACGCACATCCCTGCCATCCGCGGTCTCCGGCACGGTCCACCCCGGTGATGGCAGGCATCTGCGTCAGGGGGTGAGGTGGATCCGTGCCAGCGCCGGTGGTGAGCGGGCTTCGGGTCGTGTCAGGGGCCGGTGGCTGGGAGGTACGTGTCCAGGTCGGCGTTGAGCACGAGCCCCTCGGTGGTCAACCGGGCCCAGGGTGTGCCCTCGTCCTCCCAGGTGACGGTGGTCTCGGTCGCGGTCGGG
>PWTE01000232.1 GCA_003563915.1 Nitriliruptoraceae bacterium | reverse complement strand
GGATCCGAACGGCTGGCTCTACCTCGAACGCGCAGAGCTCGAACGCCTGCGCGGGCATCCTGAGCAGCCTCCGCGGATCTTCGAGCAGTACCGCCGCAAGCTCGCCGACGACGCCGACGAGATCGCCGGCACCATCGCCACACCACCGCCCGAGATCGAGTTCGCCTTCCGCGAGCTGATGGCACGGGCCTGATTCTCACCGGCGCACTACTGGCTTCGGCAGCCGCACATCCTTGACGGCCAGTGCCGCTGAGAGAGCTTCCTGCCAAGGCGACAGCCCAGACGAACAGGGTCGCGTCGTCCACAGCCATCCCAGGGCGTTTCGTGACGGACGCCGCAACCTGCGGCAGGGTGTCGTCGGGAGGTCCATCGATGCTTCAACCCTGCGACCCGGACGCGACGATGTGGCTGCTGCGGCATGCCCTCGACGCGAACCCCGAAGACGTAGACCTCGAACTGGTCTTCGAACTCGTCGCGCAGCTCGTCACCGACCTACGAGCATGGCCATACGAACCATGACAAGCTCCCGACACGTCTGGCTTCCGCGAACAGCCGCTTCTCGGCGGTCAGGCCTTTGGCGGCAATGCGCTCCCTTTCCGTTCCGGTCTGGTCGGCACGGGAGCCCCGGCTGCAGCCGCCTCCGAAGAAGCGCCAACTGTGGCCGGATCGCGCGCAGTTGGATGGTCGAGCGCTCGGCGGAGAATGTTTCCAGCCGCTCCGGCAGCCCCAGCTATTGGACGACCGCGGTTCAGCTAGCGTCATCTACCGATCGAGGAGATGTGCCGGTGCCCCTTCACAAACGACTTCGCGACCTCGTTGTCGGCTCCGTCAGCAACAGGCCATCCACGAGGAACACGTCAGCAAGCTCGGGGCCACCTGCTGCCGAGGTTCCGACTCGTCCGTCTAGCGGTGCAGCGACCGAAGATGCTGGGAGCCACGGCAATCTTCACAGGTCGCCGACGAGCGGGTTGGATGATCTCCCGCTAGCCCAAGGGCAAGAACTCCTCGGTCCTTGTCGCGACTGCAGTGGTTACTGGACTCGAGAACTCGCGCGAGGCCAGAAGCCGCTGTCGTGCCCGGTCTGCAAGCGCCTCGGCCCATCCGCTTGACGGCAGTGGACCACGGCCCTCCGTCGCTTCGCCGCACACCTCGCGCTCGTTCCTGCTGTGGCAGCCACCACACCGAACTGATGGGGCCCTTACAGACAGGAGCCTCCGGACTTCCCGGACGGGTTCAGCATGCTATGAAGACCACGGTGGAGCGTTGCCCTTCTTGGAGATGACAGTGACTCGGTATTGGACCTGCATCTACGACTACGCCACGTGGCTGGAGCGGGAGCCAGGGCTGGCGTGTTGGGCTGACAAGAGGCAGAAGCTGCTCTCAGATCTTGGACCTGGCGACGTCATCGCGCCCTACATCCCACGCGTGGGATGGGTGGGGCTCTGGACGATGACGTCCGCAGCCGAGAGAGACCCACACCGGTCCCCGTGGAACGAGGACTTTCCGATAGTCGCTACGTACGATGTCGAGCTTGAGCTCGAGCCCACCCAGGCCCTTCGTACCGCAGACATCCCCAGCCCGGATGTGAACCTTCGAACGGAGGATGGCGTTGGGCTTCCGTATCCGTTCATGTTCCAAGCCTCTGGCGTGGAGTTGCCCGACAACGTTGGATCAGCGCTTGCCTCGCTGTTGCGCGAGTGGGCGGCGTCACCGGCGACTCGTGAGCTGTCCTCTCGCCAGACGGACTACTCGAGCAGGCCTGAGCGTGCAACGACGGACCTCGGCACGGTCTCGATCCCTCCAGGATCGGATGACAGCGACGAGCTGCTGCTCGACGACGATGAGAGCGGCGCGGTCCAGGTGACCGAGCACACTCGGGTTCAGCGTCAGCTACTGGAGCTGGGGCGCGAGTTGGGATTCGCGCCGTGGCTCACTCCGGACGACCGTTCGAAGCAGCTGGATGCGTCGACGAAGCTGAGTGATCTTCCCGAGGTCACCAGCCAACTGCCGTCACAGTTCAACGAGGCGACGAACAAGACGATCCGGCACATCGATGTGATGTGGCTGGACGGGTCTCGTATCGAAGCCGCCTTCGAGGTGGAGAACTCCACGTCGATCTACTCCGGAATCTTGCGTATGGCGGACCTACTCGCTCTCCAACCGAACGTTGACATACCGCTGTACCTGGTGATTCCGGAGGGCCGTCAGGACAAGGCGCGCTACGAGCTGACCCGGCCCGTGTTCCAGGCTATGCAGCGCCCGCTGTCGCAGCGATGTCGCATCCTCACCTACGACAGTTTGGACAGTCTCGTGGATCTGGCCCGGCAGGCGCGCGGTGCTCTCAAGGTCGACGTCATCAAGAACTTCGCCTTCCGTGCAGAGGATGGGGTATAGACACGACACTGATGGGCTGGTGGGCAGGTATAGGAAGGGCAAGGATGCGGATCATCTGGCAGGGACAGACACGCGACATCCTTTACGACGTTGGAGCCCGTTTCGCGGATGTGGCCTTGGCGAGGGACTCGTCGCTGTTCGATCCGTCCCGAGTCGTCTGGTCGAAGGACGTCTTGGACGAGCTTCACGAGCATTTCGTCCTTGGTGCTGACTGGGGTGATAGAAGCTTCGAGGAGAAGCTCGAGTCGCAGCTCGCGAGCTCGTCGGACGAGGCAACGCTGCTGTTTGCCGAGCTGCTGTACTTCAACTTGCTGGCGGCCGTGGACATGAAGGGCCCGACCAAGCGCCAACGGGTCGGTTTCGTCCTGAGCCTGATGAACGATCCGCCCGACTTGCCGGATGAGATCGATCCCGCTTTCGACACTGGAATCGCACGGGTGGGCAGTGGCAAGAACCACCGCTACTGGCAGCTGGCGGCCCTGATCGAGTTCGCCCGTCGCTGGAAGGGCCTCTCGACCGAACAGCAGGCCGACCTTCTCGCCGACGCGTGGCAGTTCAAGGACTTCGCCGGCGACCAGGAGTGGTTCAAGGCGGGACTGCAGCGTGAGTCCCTGCTGCACCTGCTGTTCCCGGACGACTTCGAATCGATCATCTCCGAGCCGCACAAGAAGCAGATCGTCAAGACGTTCGAGGATCTCGTTCCCGACGGTGTGGCTGATGTCGATCGGGCGCTGCTGGAGATCCGTAAGGGCCTCGAACCGCAGTTCGGTCCGGAGCTGCACTTCTACGAGCCAGATCTGAAGAAGCTGTGGCAGCCTCCGAAGGCGTCGCCGTGGGACGCTCTGGCGCGCTGGGGAGCCAAGTTCGTCAGCGACCCTGACTTCGACGAGCAGGAGCGGGACTACAAGGTCGAGTTCGCGGGTCGCTTAGCCGGGGTTCGTGACGCCCTCCGCGCCGGCGATGACTGGGTCAGCATGTTCGATCGGGACGTGACTCGCTCGATCAACCTCCTCAACTGGCGACAGTGGGACGAAGTCAGAACCTGGCTTCAGGAGCATCCAAAGGGCGCAGAGCAGGCGTTCGAACGGCTCTGGGATCCTGCTCCCCCTATCGTGAACCGTGTCACCGACTTCGGCGAGCAACTCGGCAAGACGATCTCGGGGCAGGGGACCCGCATCGCAGTCGCCTCGGTGATGCTGATGGCATTCGACGCAGGCACCTACCCGCCGTATCGCCCACAGGCGTTCAAGAACTACCGCAGCCTCGTTGACTACCCGGGACCCGAACTCCCGTGTGATGACGGGACCCGCCTCGAGCACGCCCTGGCGTTCTTCGATCGTGTCGTGGACGAGATGACCAAGCGGGACGTCGGGCTGCGGGATCGGCTCGATGCTCAGGGGATGCTCTGGACGCTGACCCGCGTGAGCGCTGACGAACTGCTGGAGACGTGGCCCGCCGACGAGGTCGACGACTTCCTGCGCTGGCGCGGTGACCTGCCTGACGATGACGTGGATCTGGACGACGAACTCGACCGCAAGCCTGCGAAGCCAACCGACGCGCTAACCGCCGTTGCCGACCGTCTCTTGCTCCCGCGCGAGTTCCTCGCGCGCATCAAGCGCCTGCTCGCGGATCGGCCACAGATCCTCTTCTACGGCCCTCCCGGCACTGGCAAAACCTACGTCGCACGCGAGTTCGCTGCCGCCGTCGCCGGCGATCCCGATCGCGTCAAGCTCGTGCAGTTCCATCCGTCGTATGCCTACGAGGACTTCGTTGAAGGGTTCCGGCCCGACCCGGACAGTGGCGGAGCGGGCTTCCGACTGGTCGACGGACCGCTGAAGAGGCTCGCGAACCAGGCGGCGGCCGACAGCAAGAACACGTATGTGCTCATCATCGATGAACTCAACCGCGGGAACGTCGCCAAGGTGTTCGGCGAGCTGTACTTCCTGCTCGAGTACCGCGACCACGAGATCACGCTGCAGTACTCCAGCGCCCCCTTCCAGCTGCCGCACAACCTCTGGATCATCGGCACGATGAACACCGCCGACCGATCCATCGCCCTGATGGATGCCGCCCTACGCCGACGGTTCTACTTCCAGTCGTTCCTCCCCGACCAACCGCCCATCTCCGGTCTGCTCGACAAGTGGCTAGCGCGGCACGCGCCAAACCTGCGCTGGCTGTCCGAGGTTCTAGCCCGCGTCAATCGCCAGATCGACGATCCGCACTTCGCGGTGGGACCGAGCTACTTCCTGCGCACCGACCTGACCGCGGACTGGGTCGAGGCCATCTGGGACCACGCTGTTCTGCCCTATCTCGAGGAACAGTTCTTCGGCCAGGAGGATCAGCTCGACCGGTTCCGATTGACCGCGCTGCGCGACGACACCGACGGAGCTGAGGAGGTGGATGACGACACCGACGCCACCCTCGATGCTGGAAGGGACGAGTCCGATGCGGACCCTGACCCTGCCTGAGTACAAACAGCTCCAACACGTACATCTCACCAGCGCTGATCTGGCGGCGCTCGTCCACCGCACGCCGAAGCAGCTGGCGATCGCCCCGGCCATGGACGGTTCAGGCTACGACCTCACCGCAAACAGCTGGGTCGGCACGCTGACGACCCCAAACCTGGCACTGATCCTTGCACCGAAGATCCCGCTGCCACGCCTGCTGTTCCTGCTGTCGTACACCCTGGATCCGGCACGATGGCGCGACATGCCCTTCAACTACGAGTCAGCACCCGATGTGGTCGAGGCAATCATCCCCGGCTTCGTTCATCAGGTCCGTCGCGCGATCCGGACCGGCCTGCTGCAGGGCTACCGCCACTTCGACGAGAGCCTGACCGTTGTCCGTGGGCGGGTTGACTTCCCCCGCCAGATCCGACGTCACCTCGGGCGCATGCCTCCAGTCGAAGTCACCTACGACGAGTTCAGCGAGGACATCCCCGAGAACCAGCTGCTCAAGGCCGCCATCACCGCCTTAGGACGGCTCGAGTTGCGTTCGCGCACCAGCCGCACCTCGCTTCGCACCCTGCAATCAGCGTTCGGCCGCGTGAGCCTCCGCAGCTTCGCGCCAGGGCAGTTCCCAGCGATCCAATTCAACCGCCTCACCGAGCACTACCGGCCAGCCGTCCAACTGGCGCGACTCATCCTAGAGGCGACCAGCTTCGATCTGCGGCACGGGACGACACGCTCGAGCGCGTTCCTTGTGAACATGAACACGGTCTTCGAACGCTTCGTCACCGTCGCACTACGCGAAGCCCTGGGCACGGACGACCGCAGCTTCCCGCCCCAGCAGCGTGCTCCGAAACTCCACCTCGACACCGACGACAACGTGCACTTGCGGCCGGACCTGACCTGGATCCACCGTGGCCAGCGTCGATTCGTGGGGGACGTCAAGTACAAGCGACTCACTTCGGCCGGGTACCTACACGCCGACCTCTACCAGGCACTGGCCTACGCCGTCGCGACCGGCCTCACCGACGTCACGCTCGTCTATCCCGTCAGCGAGGCACACGACACCACGCACACCATCGACGCCGTCGGCAAGCGCATCCATGTGCGAACACTGGATCTTCAACAAGACCCCGAACAGATCCTCAGCCGGATCGCCCGCCTCGCCACAGAGATCCGCCAACAGGCCTTGACGCAACCCAACCTGCCATCGGCAGCATGAGCCGGGTCGTGTTCAGGCCTGCCACCAGGGGAGCGTGGACTGTCCGGAAACCGGTGTACCGGGAGTGGCGCTCATGTCACTCGCCTGCCAGGGGCAGGCGGCCGTCGAAGGTGATCGTGAATGCTTTGAGTGCTGTACGCCGCTGCCACCCCCGCACGGAAACCGTGATTGCGGGCGCCCGCTCTGGCAGCGGCGCGGACGCATGTAACTCCCTCGCCGACGAGACCGAGACGACGGCGTTTCCGGTACCGGGCTCCAAGCCGAGATGTGCGATCACGCACGCGCGCAGAGATCGCCAGCAGTCTCCCTCGACACCAGCGACCGAACTGGGATGTCCACGGGCGGACCGCCTGCACAAAGCACATCGGCCGGTGAGAG
>PWTE01000237.1 GCA_003563915.1 Nitriliruptoraceae bacterium | reverse complement strand
GGACGAGGAGACCGGCAAGCAGGAGGTCGCGCACGTCCCGGTGGTCGAGACCTTCGGTCCTGAGGACCACTACGACCTCGTCATGGTCGTGATGCGCAAGAACCAGGCCGAGGCGATCCTGCCCGAGCTGGCCGCGAACCCGCACGTGCCGACCTACCTGTTCATGATGAACAACGCCGAAGGCGCCGAACCGCTGGTGGATGCGCTCGGGGCTGAGCGCGTCATGCTCGGCTTCCCCCTGCCTGGCGGGAGCCGCGAGGGCCACCTCGTGCACATCGTGCCGGTCGACGAAGACCACCCCTACACCGTGCCGATCGGCGAGGTCGACGGCCAGGTTCGCGACCGCACACGTGCCGTAGCCGAACTGCTGAGCAGTATGCGCGGCTACGACGTGGAGATCCGTGACGACATGGAGGCGTGGCTGAAGTACCACGCGTGCGTCACGATCCTCGCGCTCGGCCCGGCGGTGTGCGCGGCGGGTATCGACATGGAGCGGCTGGCCCGGATCCGGGACCTCATGCTGCTCTCGCTGCGTGCCATGAAGGAGGGGTTCCGCGGCCTCCGCAAGCACCTCGGCATCCCGGCGGCACCACGCTCCTTCCGGCTGCTCGAGCTGCTCCCCGAACCGATCTGGGTGTGGCTGCTCCGCAGCCAACTGCGCAAGGGCAAGGCCCGTGCCAGCATCGAAGGCCACTCGGCCGCCGCCCGCGACGAGCTCGAGCACGTCGCCAACGAGCTGTTGACCCACCTGCATGCCGCAGGGGCTCCGACGACCAACATCGAACGGCTCCTGCCCCACGTCGACCCGCAGACCCCGACCTGGCCCGACGGCGCCAGCGACCTGCCCATGCGCTGGGGCGGCATCGTCGTCCCAGCGCTGGCGCTCGCCGCCATCGTGGCTACGGCGCTACGGGGGCTGCGGCGCTGAACCTCCCGCCCGTGCGCACCCCACGCCCAGCTGCCAAGGAGGGCCGTCATGACCGAGCACCCACCCACCACGGTCAGCCGCCAGCTCGAACGCGACGGGAGCCGGCTGAGCTACCAGCTCCACGGCCCCGACGACGGCCCCCTGATCACGCTGACGCACGGTGTCTCCCTGGACCGGCACACCTTCGACGGTCAGGTGCCCGCGCTGGTCGATGCGGGCTACCGGGTCCTCACCTGGGACATCCGCGGTCACGGCCACAGCCAGCCCATGGGCACCGGCATCAGCCTCACTCAGGTCGCCGACGATCTCGTCGCCATCCTCGACGACGTCCCGGTCGAGCGTGCCATCATCGCCGGACAATCCTTCGGCGGGATGGTGATCCAGGATCTGCTCGACCGCTACCCGGAAAGGGTCACCGCGATGGTCGTCATCGGGGCACCCGCGCTCGGGGACCGCCCGGGCCCGGTGATGCGCGTGCTGCAACGCCTCCGGGTCCACATGATCAAGGCCTGGCCGGACCGGCTGCTGCGCTGGGTGTTCGCCACGATGGTCACTCGGGACCCGCAGGTCCGCGCCTACGTCACCCACGCGACTAACCAGCTCGACAAGGGCGCTTTCGTGGCCGTCTCCTTCGCCGCGATGGGCGGCTACCTCCGCGAAGAGCGAGCCCACTCGCACCGGGCTCCGGTGCTGCTGGTGCACGGCAAGCAGGAGGAACGTCCCGTCCTGCGATCGATGCACCGCTGGGCAGCCCGGGGTTCGGCGATCCGTCACGCGGTGGTCGACGGCGGCCACCTCGTCAACCAGGAGAACCCCGCAGGGTTCAACGACACCCTGCTCACCTTCCTCGCTGAGCACGCTCCCGTCGAGGACAGCGAAGGCAGCGCGGCAGGCACGACACGCTGAGTCACACAGATGGCGGGTTCTGGCATGCCCGTGCTGTCCCCGATCGCCAGCGGCGCTCAGGCCTCCTGGAGGTCACGTCTGCGGAACCCGATCGTGCCGATGACGAGGGCCCCTGCGGCGACGGCCAGCATGACGAGAGCGGCACGGACGTTCATCCCGGCGGCAGGAACGGCGGCGAGGTGACGGAAGGGGCTCAGGTCGAGGACGGGCTCGGGCAGTTCGAGCAATCCACCGACGAAGTCGAGCAGGAACGCGCCGATCACCAGTCCGTAGGTCAGCGGGGCGGTCAACCGTGGAGCGAGGCCGAACACCGCGATCCCGATCCCGAGAGCCAGGAGCGCGACGGGCACGATGTTGATCGCCGCCCGCAGCCCCTCCATGAGCGTGATCGGCGTACCGACCAGCGTCGTGGCGATCCACGCCAGCACGCCGGCAACCAGCGCGATGACGACGACCGCGACCGCGGCCACCACGATGCGGGTGACGAGCCAGCGCACCCGCGAGACCGGCCGTACCAGCAGATGCTCGATGCGCCAGGTCGCCTCCTCTTCACGGATGGCCACCGTCTGACCGGCAGCGAACACCGCCAGCAGCAGCACCGCGAAGAGGAAGCTCCACGCGACGATGCCGGCCGCGGTGTCGAGCCCCGACCAGCCGAGGGATGCCTCGACCATGGCCACCGTGGTGGGAAGGTCAGCGGCCGCATCGGCGAAGTCACGCGCGAGCAGACCGAAGATCAGGACCATCGCGCCGACGATCAGGCCCCAGGTCCGCGCCGGGCCTGCCGTCAGTCGGACCGCCAACGCGAGCTGGCTGCGCACCGGCCGGGCGTCCGGATCGGACACGTCCTCGCCGCCACCGAGCAGGCCGGCGTGCAGATCGCGCCGCGTGGTGCCCAGGGCAAGGACGATGAGGGTGGCCAGGAGCAGGCCGAGGCCGAGGAAGACGTACCCGCGTGCCTGGTCGACCTCGTGGAGGTAGCCGATCCACCCGAAGGGGGTCGTCCACCACATCCACTCCGGGGTGGCGCTCGCGGCGGCCACGACCCGTACCACGAGGGTCACCCCCAGTGCAGCACCCACGACGCCCACCGCTCGGCGTCGCGTCGACGCCAGTTGCGAGGTGAGGCCGACGCCGGTGGCGAAGGCGGCGGTCAGCAGCGCCATCGCCGCACCGGTGGCCCAGGATGTCATCGGGTCCATCCCACCGACGGTGTGGCCGACCCCGATGGCGAGGGCGAAGATGACATGGGTGGTGTACAGCGCGGCGAGTCCCGACGTCAGCAGTCCTCGGGGGCCGATCGCGCCGGCCCGCAGGGGCTCGAGGTGGCCGGACTCCTCGGCGCCTCGGAAGAGCTTCGCAGCTGCCAACATGCCCCAGACGGCGGCGAGGATCGCGAACCAGCCCCAGCGCGACAGCACCAACCCTTCCACGGTGTCGGGCCGCACGTACCGCCCCATGAGCGCTTCGAAGGCAGGGATGCCCACCATGTCGCGCAACACCGCCAGTTCCTCCGGGCTGCCGTGGCGCATCTCGAAGGTCGCGGCAACCCCCCAGCCGATGCCAGCGAGGCCGACGATCCACGCGATCGCGCCGTTACGCAGCAGCCGCAGGTGATGACGGTAGGTGCGCCACCACACAGCCGCCGGGGACCGGACCTCGACGAGCGCGGGAGGTGAGCCCACGTTCGCGGGAACGGCCGCACGGGCGCGCTGACGACGGGTGACGGTGGCCATGACGTGCCTCCTCGTGGCTCAGCCAGCCGCACCGGCGGAGGCATCGGCCGACTCGTCGTAGTAGGCGTGGAAGAGCTCCTCCAGGGATGGCTCGCGCATCTGGATCGACGGGACGTGCGCCGTCGCGAGCGCCTTGAGCAGCGGATCGGTGGAACCGGTCACCTGCAGACGGATCACGCCATCACGCACGTAGACATCCTCGATGCCGGGGACACCCGCGAGGTCCGGTGGGTCACCCTCGTAGGTGGCTTCGACGGTGTGGGCGTGCAGGTGGCGCAGCTCAGCCAGGGTGCCGTACTCGACGAGCACGCCTTGGCGAAGGACGGCGACGCGGTCACACACGGCCTCGACCTCGGACAGGATGTGACTGGAGAGCAGGATCGTCTGACCGCGGGCCTTGGCTTCCCGCAGGCAGTCCTGGAAGGTGGCCTCCATCAGCGGGTCGAGCCCACTCGACGGTTCGTCCATCACCAGCAGCGGAGTACGGGTCATCAGGGCGGCGATGACCGCGATCTTCTGGCGGTTGCCCTTCGAGTAGGAACGCCCCTTCTTCGACGGATCGAAGTTGAACCGTTGGACGAGTTCGTCCCGGAGAGCGGGGTCGTACCCGCCGGAGACGGCCCCCAACAGATCGAGGATCTGGGCTCCGGTCAACTGCGGCCAGACGTGGAACTCGCCAGGTATGTAGGCGAGCTTGCCGTGAGCGGCGACCGGCTCCCTCCAGGCGTCGATCCCGAAGATCTCGGCTCGGCCGGAGGTCGGCTTGATCAAGCCGAGCAGGGTCCGCAAGGTGGTGGTCTTGCCAGCACCGTTGGGGCCCAGCAGACCGACGATCTCCCCGCTGGCCACCTCCAGGTTGAGTCGGTCGAGGGCGATGACCTCACCGAAGTGCTTGCTCGTGTCCTCGAAGCGGACGACCGGTGTCTCGGAAGGCATGACGACTCCAGTCCGTGTTCGGACATGATGATGAAGCGGCGCTCAGGCTCCTCTCGAGCATCCGGATGAGGGCCGCTCTCGGCCAGGGCCAACCGGCAGAAGCCCCTTGGACCGAGGTCCTTGGTCGGGTCAGCGCCGCGTCGACCGGTCGATCAGAACCACCGCCGGTAGGGGACGGGGACGGTGCGCAGGATCGTAAGGACCGGCGCGCTGCTCACGGCTGCCATGACGAGCGCGGCGACCGGCGCCCAGAGCGACACGACGATGCCGAGGACGAGCATCACCGAGTTGGCGAGGAAGGCGAGGACCACACGGCGGTAGGCGCCATCGGGCAGCGGTTCGGTCCACGCATCGACGGTGTGGGCGCGGACGATCAACCCGATGTAGGCGAAGGACAACGCGACGAAGATCGCCAGGAAGGGGGCGACCGCAGCGGTCGTCGTCGGGTAGCTGCCCAACACCGCGGTCGGGAACGGGACCAGGGCGACCAGTCCGAGTGCGACGAGGTTCACCACGGTCAGGCCAGGCTCGGTGAAGGCGAGCCGCTCGAACAGCTTGCGGTGCGCGTACCACTGGCTCGCGACCAGGGCGAAGGCGAGGGCGTAGGCCCCGAGCTGAGGCAGGTCGGCGAGCAACGCACCAGCCAACTCGTTCGCGGGAACCCACGGCACGTCCACCGTCAGCACCAGGAGCGTCATCGCGATGGCGAAGACCGCGTCGCTGAGGTTGACCACGCGGGCGAACCCGGTGCTGTCACGCCCCTCACGGTCAGCCGGGTCCGCGGACGGTTCAGACGTGGGCGGCGTCACGGGACCGACCCTGCCGGCTCACGACGCATCACCCAGAAGCCCGGGAGCCACGCCGTGCGATCGACGTGGACCACCGTGGCGAATCCGAACCGCTCGTAGATCGGCGGGTTGACCGGGTCGGTGGTCTCCAGCCACGCCGCAGCCCCGTCCTCATCGAACCGTCCGAGCTGACGGTCCAGGAGCCGTCGAGCCAACCCTGCGCCCCGGTGCTCCGGCGCGGTCGCGAGGAAGGCCAGATGCCAGGACACGCCCGTCGATGCGCGGCGCACCCCTCGGTGTCGCGCGAGGGCCAACGGGAGCACCTGGGGAGCGCTCCTCAGGAGCACGGAGCTCTTGTGCGGGAGGGAACGGAGGTAGGCGCGGGGATCGACGAGCGTCCCGATCGCCGTTCGCAGGAGCGTGCCGAGGGTCACGGCGGGGGCTCCCGGCGGATGCCACACGGCAACGCCTGCCACCTGGCCGTCGACGGTTGCGACGTGAACCGTGCCGTAGCGCATCGCCCCCTTGAGCTCGGGTCCGACCACCACGCGCACCATCGCCTCGCGTGTCTCCGGATCGGGGAGCAACGCGACGTTGCCGGGCTCCTCGACGAAGGCCCGAACCAGGACCCCGGTTGCCCCATCCAGGTCAGCGGCGGTCGCCGTACGCACGGCGACCGCGGCACCCGGTGCGATCGGCGACGTGCTCATCCCCGCCTCCACGGTCACGATGCGCCTCCGTCGATCCGTCGGTCAGTTCCGAGGAGGCGCTTCTGGGGGGCTCGAGGACCCGACCTCGCGGCCCTCCACCTCCTGTGCGTGCGCGGCCTGGTCGTCGACGGGATCCGGCCGTTGCGGTGCCCGCTCGCCCCCGCGTAGCAGCAGGAGCAGCCCGATCACGATCACCGCGATCGGACCGACGTACCGGCCAGCGTTCGCCACGCCAGCGAGCTGCGTGCTGGCGGCGACGGTGATGATCCCACCGGGGATCAGCGGCCACCACCAGCCAGAACGCTCGGACGTCACCAGCCGATCGAGCACCGCGATGGCCAGGAAGCCGACCCCGAGCCCGAGCGCTGGCCAGTCGCCAGCAACACCTCCGCTCGAGGCGAGGATCCCGGCGCCGAGCCCGCTGAGGATGGCGCCGGGTATCAGCAGCCCGTAGCTGCGCGTGGCGGCGTAGGCGACCAGGAAACCGGCACCGAGCACCAGGACGATCACCTCGCCCCCGATC
>PWTE01000096.1 GCA_003563915.1 Nitriliruptoraceae bacterium | reverse complement strand
TGGCGGCCCGCCGCTCGGCTGACCGCGAAGCCGGTCGACGTGTCGAGGTGTTCGCCTTCGGGACCCGTCTCACCCGTCTGTCGGATGCGCTCGCGCAGCGTGATCCCGATGCGGCGATCGCGGCCGCGGCGGATCGGGTGACCGACTGGGACGGCGGTACCCGCATCGGGGCGTCGATCGACGAGCTGCTGCGCACATGGGCGCGCCGAGGCACCCTGCGCGGCGCGGTGGTCGTGATCTGCTCCGACGGGCTGGAACGGGGCGACCCGGAGCTGCTCGCCAGCAGCATGGCACGGCTGCGCCGCCACGTGCACCGGATCGTGTGGGTCAACCCGCTCGCTGGGGACGACCGTTTCGAGCCCCGCCAGCGGGGCATGGCCGCGGCGGCACCGTACATCGACGTGCTGGTGCCGGGCGACACGGTCGCCTCGCTGGAGCGGCTGACCGATGTCCTGGCGGAGCTGCGCTGAGGTCCCGCCGCGGCCACCACGGGCTGTCCCGATGGCCGGTTGACCTACCCCGTCCGACGCCGCACGCTGGTTGCGACGGGCCTGGAACGTCTGGTGCCCGGGATCCCTGAGGACCTCATGTCCAGCGACCCTCCGGCGGCGTACGACTCGCTGACCTACGCGAAGGTCAACCGACTCGACCCCCACCACCTGTACCGGGTCCGCGAGGCCCTTCCGGACCTCGCCGGCAAGGAGGTGCTCGAGGTCGGCTGCGGCCGAGGCCACCTGTTGCACCTGCTCCAGAGACAGGGGGCGCATGCCATCGGGGTCGACGCGAACCCACAGGCGGTCGCGAACGGCGCGGTCGACGGGATGCAGGTCGCCGACGCCGGCGCCCTGCCCTTCGACGATGCACGTTTCGATGCCCTGGTCTCGGTCCACACGATCGAGCATCTCCCCGAGCTGGACCAGGGGCTCGCCGAGATGGTGCGGGTCGTGCGACCGGGGGGCCGGTTGCTGCTGATCTACCCGGCGGAGCCGATCATGGGTCTGTGGGCCATCCCGACCGCCGTGATCCTGCACCGCAACCCCTTCAAGGCGCGGCAGGTGCACTGCCAGAAGCTCACGCCCACGCGCCTGCGCGCGCGCTTGACCACGCAGCCGGTGGCCCACGACTGGAGCGACTTCAGCTGGCGTGGCTGGCCGCAGTACACGTCGGTGTTCGACCGCCTCGGGGGCTGACCGAACGGCCCGCCGGGTCCAGTAGCGTCACACACACATGAACCTCCTGGACCTCGTGTTGCTGCTGCTCGCCGTGCTCAGCGCGGTGGGTGGCTACCGGTACGGGTTGATCGCACGTTTCGCGGTCTGGCTCGGGATCCTGGTCGGTCTCGTGCTGTCGATCTGGACCGTGCCGCTGGTCCTCGATCTCGTCCGGGTCGGGAGTGCGCCGATGCGCTTCCTGCTGGGTCTGGTCGTGCTCAGCCTCACCGTCACCCTGGCATCGGCCCTGTTCCAGCGGTTGGGGTTCGGGGTCAGGAGGGTCGTGCATCGCACGCCCCTGCGGATCATCGACCAGGTCGCCGGACTGATCGGTGGGGTGGCGGTCCTCGGTGCCCTGCTGTGGGTCCTGCTGCCCGCTGCGGCGTACGTGCCCGGGGAGATCGCGGCCCAGGTACGTGGCTCCGCCATGATCGGGGTGCTCGAGCGTCACGCCCCCGAGCCTCCCGACGCGGTCGGTGCTCTGGCGCAGCTGGTGGACCTCCAGCGCTTCCCGGAGGTGTTCGAGGACCTCCGGCCCGCGCCCGACACCGGCCCGCCTCCGAGCGAGATCCCCGTCGACCCGGCGATCGTGGAGGCTGTCACCGACTCGACGGTGCGTATCGATGCGCGAGGCTGTCGGCAGGACTTCGTCGGGTCGGGTTGGGTCGTCCAGGACGGGTTGGTGGTCACCAACGCGCACGTGATCGCCGGAGCAGATGCCGTCGGTGTCCGCCACCCGGGTGGCGATCGCTTCGACGCCGAGGTGGTGCGATTCGACCCGGCGAGCGACCTCGCCGTCCTCCGTGTCGCCGGGCTGGATCGCCCGGCGCTGCCGCTGACCGACGTCCGTCCGGACGCCGAGGGCGTGGTGGTCGGCTACCCGGGCGGCCAGTCGCAACCGCGAGTCGCCCCGGTGGTGGTCCGCGAGGAACGCCGCACCGTCGGGCGAGACATCTACCGCGAGGACCGCGCGGAGCGGCAGGTCGTCTTCCTGTCCGCCTCGCTGCGGCAGGGCGATTCCGGTGCTCCCGCCGTGGATCAGGAGGGGCGCGTCATGGGGGTGGTCTTCGCCATCTCCCCCGATCGCGCGACGACCGCCTACGCGTTGGCGCCCTCCGAGGTCGAGGCGTTGCTCGACGCCCCGGCGACGTCCTCGACGGGTCGGTGCCTGTGAGCCACGACGGGGATCCGGCCCGGAAGGCGAACGCTAGGCTCGGAGACGTTCTGGCGGGTGTCGCCCGCCACGCCGCGTGAAGGAGCCTGCTGGTGGGAGAGTTCGTCAACCTCGAGGTCGATGCGGACCACCGTGTCGGCACGATCCGGATCGACCGCCCGCCCATGAACGCGCTGGCGACCCAGGTCTGGCGCGAGATCGAGGCCGCCACGTCCGAGGCGATCGAACGCGACGACGTCGGCGCCCTGATCGTCTACGGCGGCCCCAAGGTCTTCGCGGCCGGCGCGGACATCAAGGAGTTCCCGACCTGGACCTACCAGAGCGCGGTCCAGGGTGGCCAGGTCCTGCACCGCAGCCTCGACGTACTGGCCCGGGCGCCGATGGTGACCATCGCGGCGATCAGTGGCTACGCGCTCGGCGGAGGCTGCGAGCTCGCGATCTCCTGTGACTTCCGGTTCGCTGCGGACAACGCCAAGATGGGCCAGCCCGAGATCCTGCTCGGTCTGATCCCCGGAGCCGGCGGAACCCAGCGGTTGCCGCGGCTCGTCGGGCTGTCGAAGGCCAAGGAGCTGATCTACTCGGGTCGGATGGTCGACATGGTGGAAGCCGAGCGGATCGGCCTGGTCGACGCGGTCTTCCCCGCGGACGACCTCTACGAACAGGCGGTCGAGGCCGCGTCCCGGTACGCCCAGGGCCCGTTCGCGCTGCAGCTGGCCAAGCGAGCGCTGGAGGACGGCACCGAGATGCCACTCGACCAGGCGTTGCGTCTGGAGCGGCAGCTGTTCGCGGAGTGCTTCGCGACCGAGGACGCGGCGACCGGGATCGCGAGCTTCCTCGAGCACGGCCCGGGCAAGGCGGAGTTCGATGGCCGCTGACCCGGCTTCGCTCCTGCGCGCCGTCCCCGACCCGGACGACGAGGTGACGGGTGACGACGTCGTGGCCGATCTGCGTGCCCTCGACATGAAGGCCAAGCAGGAGGCGTACCACGACTGGGAGGCGAAGAGCTACGAGGAGAAGTTCTCAATCTCCTACGACGAACGCTGCATCGAGTACGCCCGAGACCGCTTCCGCAAGGTCGTGCCGGAGGGGGCAGGGTTCGGCTCGGTGCTGGAGGTCGGTGCCGGTACCGGGTTCTTCCTCATCAACCTCGCCCTGGGGGGCTGCCTCGAGGGAGCGGAGCTGGCAGCCACCGACATCTCCCAGGGCATGTTGGAGGTGTGTGCCCGCAACGGTGCTGAGCACGGGTTGGACATCGCCACCCGTCAAGGCGACGCCGAGGCTCTGCCCTACGAGGACGACAGCGTCGACCTGGTGATCGGCCACGCGTTCATCCACCATCTCCCGGTCCCCGGCGCGGCGATCCGTGAGATGCACCGCGTGCTGAAGCCTGGAGGGACGCTGGTGATCGCGGGCGAGCCGACGGAGCTCGGCGACAAGCTGTCGTGGATGGTGAAGCGCAACACCTACCGGGCGTTCCGCGCGGTGACCGCCGTGCCGGGGCTGACCACGCTACGCAAGCCGTCGCTGCGCGAGCGCGGCGCCAGTGCGACGGACCAGGCCCTGGCGGCGCTCGAACACGAGGTCGACCTGCACACGTTCCGACCGAAGGACGTCGAGCACCTGGCGCGACTTGTGGGCTTCCGCGAGGTGGCGGTCGTCACCGAGGAGCTCACCGCCAACTGGTTCGGCTGGGCGGTGCGCACGATCGAAGGGTCGACCCGGGAGGGGGTGCTCGGGGCCCGGTGGGCGTTCGCCGCCTACCACGGCTACCTACGGCTGCACCGGTTCGACGACGAGGTGCTCGCCCGGATCGTGCCGCCACCGCTGTTCTACAACCTGATCCTCCACGCGAGGAAGCCCTACCGGCCGGTCTGACCGGCGCAGTCACGAGGACCACGACCCGGGAGACCGCGAGGTGGAGGCGGACGTCGAGGCGGTGGCGCGGCAGGCGCTGCGCGAGCACGCCGCCGCCGTCGAACGGGCCGAACTCGGCCGTGAGGCGACCGCGCGGGCCTCACGGATCGGTGACGACCTGCTGGCCGACGTCGGGGTCCCCGCGCACCTGCGGCGGCCGCCGCCACGCCTGCGCTACCCGCGGTGGGGCTGGCGGCGCGCGATCCGCGTCGCGGTGGAGCGGCGCATGTACACCCCCCAGTACCTGCGGCTGTACCGCCGGGCGGCGTGGCACCGTGCACGGGCGCTGGCTACCGGCCAGCGCATCGAGTTCCAGGGGCTGATCTTCACGGGCAAGCGGGTCGAGTTCACCGCTCGCCGAGGGCACGGCCGGCTGGTGCTCGGGCCCTGGTGCTGGATCGGCAACGACAACAAGCTCCGGGCCCACGAGGGGCAGCTCACGATGGGCGCCAAGGTGGTCATGGGGCGGGACAACGTCATCAACACCTACCTCGACATCGAGGTGGGGGATGCCGCGATCCTGGCCGACTGGATCTACGTGACCGATTTCGACCACCGCTTCGACCGGCTGGACGTGCCGATCAAGGACCAGGGCATCGTGACCTCGCCGACCCGGATCGGCCGGGACGTCTGGGTCGGAGAGAAGGCCAGCGTCCTGCGGGGGGTCGACGTCGGTGACGGGTCCGTGATCGCCAGTCACTGCCTCGTCAACCGGGACGTGCCGCCGTTCTCCATCGTCGTCGGCGTGCCGGGTCGCGTGCTCAGGTCCCGGCTGCCCGCGGGGATGGACCCCGAGGAGGCTGCGGATCGGCTGCGCCGAGGGTTGCCCCTGCCCGACGACCCCCTCGAGGCATGACGCCGGTGGCACTGGCGTGGGCTCACCCTCGCCGTTCGAGCAGCCCTCGCAGGTAGCCGGCTTGCCCGAGGTGCTGGAAGGCGTCGCCCAGGATGCTCACCAGCCGGACCCCGACGGTCACGGGCGGGTCGTAGCGGTCGTCGATGACGCGGTCGAGTTCCTCGGCGTCGATGTCGTCGAGGTAGTCGTCGGTCATGGCGGTGACGGCGTCCTGATAGCCGACCAGCAGGTCGGGGTCGTCGACGCGGACGCTGGCGACCTGGTCGCTGGTGTGTCCGTAGCCGTGGTCCTCGGGATCCAGCGGCAGGGCGAACCGATCACTCCAGTCGTCGGCGAGCCAGACCTGTGCATGCCCGGCGAGGTCGGCGATCTGAGCATCCTGCTGGCGGGCGCTGTGCCAGAGCAGCCAGGCGAGGGGGTTCGCGTCCCCGTCCAGCCGGGTGTGAAGCAGGTGGGCATCGGCCCCGTCCACGTGGTGTCGAACGAGTGGCGGGATGCGGTGGAAGGCGTCCCTGAGGACCTCGCGGGTGTCCATGCTCGTCACGCTAGCGGTCCGTGGCCCGCTGGTCAGGTCCTCTTGCTGTGGGTGAGCTCCTCGTCGATGCCGAGCACCATCGGCGGCTGGAGCTGCAGATCGAGGATCACCCAGGTCCCGGGTTCCGCGCCCGCGGGGAGGTCGTCCTCGGGCAGGTAGACGGGGGTCTGGCTGGGCCCGACCGCGAGCACGGCCTGGCCGTCGTCCAACGACCGCACCTCGGCGCGGTCGTTGCTGATACCGGACGGGTCTGACTGCATGGTGGGCTCCCGGGCAGCGGACGGATCGACGCGGGACAGGGGTGGCGGTGAGGTTAGGGGCGCTCCACACCGCCTTCGAGCTCACGGATCCGCGCGAGGATGGTGGCGTTGCGTTCGGAGCGGGCTGCCGCGTCCTCCTCCTCACGTTGTTTGGCCCAGCGTAGGAACAGCACCGCGATGATCCCCCACAGGACGAACCCGCCGACGACGTTCATCACGATGCCGGCCGACTGCTGATCCTGGACGGGGTCGAAACCCAGCCAGAGTGGTGGAGCCAGTTCGTACACGCCGTAGAGCGGCAGGGGCGAGAAGGTCAGGAAGGCGGCTGGGACGAACATCAGCACGCTCGAGGCGAAGAGGTAGAAGGCCCGGATCGGCTCCTGGATCGCGTTGCGTTCGTGGGCCGGACGCATCGCCGGCCACCACCAGATCAGGGCGGCCCCCAGGTGCAGGACGTCGACCGTGAACGAGCCCAGCTGGGTCGTCTTCAGGGTGTCCACCGCGACCGGCAGGTGCGTGCCGAACAGCACCGCGTTGAAGATGAGCAGGGCGATGGGCCAGTACGTGAGCGTGGCGACGGCCCGCTGTCGACGGGAGCTCTCCGGCAGCCAGCGCTCGACCAGCCAGGTCGGCAGTCCGGACAGCAGAAGGGGAGCTGCGACGAAGGTGTAGACCACGTAGCGGGCGATGCCGACGCTTGCGAGGTAGCCGACGCCGATCTGTCCGATCGGCCACTCGGAGACGGCGAACACCGCCAGTACCCCGAGGATCCAGCGACGGAAGCGCCGCGGGTCGATGGGCCGGCCGGCACGGCGGTGGCTCCACACGTACCCACCGATCAGGGTGCCGCCGACGACCCAGACCCCGAGGAACGGGGTGTAGCGCCAGGTCCAGACCTGGCCGGTGCCCGAGCACCACCATGCGACGTTCACGACCGTCGCACCTCCGCGGGGCGGTGGTGTGCCCGACGTGCCATCACCAGGTCTCCACGATGCGGGGCAGGTCGACCACCCAGTCCGCGCGCCGCGCGCCGAAGGGCCACACCCGTTGTGCCTGGCCATCGGAGTCGAACCCGATGACCTGCGCCGGATGTCCGATCAGGTCCCCCTCGCCGCGGGGATCCGGTCCCTCGACGATCGGCCCTGGGAGATCCAGGGCCGCCAGTGCCTGTTCCACGGTGGCGATGTCGGCGTGGAGCCCCGTGATACGCGAGTTGAAGTTGGCGAGGTACTCGTCGATGCGCTCCGGGGTGTCGCGGTCCGGGTCGACGGAGACGAACACGACGTCCATCTCGTCGAAGCTGATGCCGACCTCACGCATCGCCGCGGAGATGGCGGCGAGGTGGATCGGGCAGATGTCGGGGCAGTGGGTGTAGCCGAAGAAGAGCAGCGTCGGGTCACCCAGGAACTCGTCACCGAGCGTGACAGGCTGGCCCGCCGTGTCCGACAGGGTCACCTCCGGCAGCTGCCGATCCAGCTCGATCGGCACGCCCCGCCAGCCGTCGGGCTGCGCGGACAGCCCCGTCGCCTGCAGGGCCGTCGAGGTCGTCGGGCTGCAGGCTGCCAGGACCATCGCGATCGCGGCGACCAGCAGCGCGGTACGCACGGGGAAGCAGTCGCGGGTCATGGATCCTCGTCGAACGCGTCGTCCGCCAGGTCGAGCAGGGGCACCACCTCGACGGGCACGGTGATGGACTCCGAGCGGTCGAAGTCGAGCGTGAGGTCGAAGGTACCGCCCTCCACGACGGTGTCGTCCGGCAGGACCAACATCAGGTGCAGGCCGCCGGGCCGGAACCGCACCTGCTCGCCCGGGGGCAGGTCGGCGGAGCCGACCTCGGCCATGGTCGCGCGGCCCTCCTCGATCTCGGTGAGGTGGATCTCGACACCGAGGGCCGCCGGCGTCTCGGCTCCCACCAGTTCGTCGGGGCCGTCCCCGTCGTTCGCGATCGTCAGCACGACCTGGGAGCTGCCCGACACGGGTGTGGCGGCCCGCGGGTCCCCCACGACGCGGAGGTCCGGATCCCCCGTGGGACCGCACGCCGCCAGCGCGACCACCACCGCGGCGAGGCTCAGGGCGCGGACGTGCACAGCAGCTCCGGTGGGGTGGTGGCGACCTGGGGTGCGACGCGGCCGTCGGGCCAGGGACGCGATCGAGTCAGGGACGTCGAGGTGGTCGCTCGCCAGGGTGCCACGGTTCCCGGAGGTGGTCAGAGGCTGGCCAGGAGCTGGGCGCAGATGATCTTCGTGATGAAGGTCGGCGGGAACAGCAGCGCGTAGGCCAGGTTGACCCGATCGTCGCCGTCGGTGCGATCGACGGCGAAGGCCAGGATGGCTGGCTGGTTCTGCGCGCCAGCCAGCGTGCCTGCCAGTCGCGCCGATCCCAGGTCGAACGACCGGGCCACCACGATCAGCGCGACCGCTGCGACCGTGGTCAGTGCTGCGCCGAAGCCGAGTAGTACGAGCCCCTCCGCAGAGGCCAACGCGGCCGCCAGCTCGGGCCCTGCGCTCAGGCCGATCGTGGCCAGGAACAGCAGCACGCCGAACTGGCGGAGTGCCTGGTTGGTGGCGTAGGGAAGCTGCCAGGAGATGGGTCCGGTGTGCCCGATGCGGCCCAGCACGAGCCCGACGATCAGCGGCGCGGCGGCCGTCCCCAGTCGCAGGTCCGTGCCCGGCAGCGGGATCGGGATCAGCCCGATCGCCAGACCGACGAGCAGACCCAGGGAGAACCCGATCGGATCGGCCACCACGACGGCGCGTTCGGAGTCGCCGAGTTCACGGACCACCTCGGGGAGCCGTTCACGCGGGGCGACGACCCGGATCCGGTCACCGAGCTCGACGATCAGGTCGGGGGCGGCGACGAGGTCGACGTCCCCGCGCCGGACGAACCCGGCGACGGCGTCGAAGCGGCCGAGGTCCAGGTCGGCGATGCGCTCGCCGGCGTAGCGCGCGTTCGAGAGCACGACCCGGCGGAAGTCGACCTGGCGTCGGTCCAGGGGCAGGTCCTGGTCCGCCGGTCGGCCGAGGTGCTCCGTGATCGCCTCGAGGGTCGTGCCCGGGGCGACCACCGTCACGATGTCGCCCGGCTCCAGCCGCAGATCGTCGGAGGGCGTACGTTCCTCACCGCGTCGGCGGACCCGCGAGAACACGACCGACCGGCCCTGGAAGCGGGTCAGGTCCGCCAGGCGAGGCAGGTCGTCGCGGGTCACCTCGACGTTGCCGTAGGTGGCTGGCTGCGGGGGCTCCAGGTCCTCGGTGGTCGGGTGGCGTCGCGACCACCGGGTACCGACCACGATCGCGGCGATCATCCCGAGCACCCCGAACGGGTAGGCCAGCGAGTAGCCCACGACCGGTTGGCTGGTTCCGGTCACCTCGACGGCGGCCGCGAGGCCGGGGGTGTTGGTCACCGCCCCGGCGTAGACGCCGGCCACGTCGGCGGTGTCCAGCCCGAGCAGGCCCCCGAACCCCGCGGCCAGCGCCGCCAACCCGACGAAGACCGCGACCGCCGACAGCATGATGCGTGCGTTGCGCCGCAGACCGCTGAAGAACGACGGGCCGCCGGCCAACCCCACGGTGTAGGCGAACAGCGCCAGCCCCAGCGTGCCGATCAGGGGCGGCACCACCCCGGCCAGCTCCGGGACGGCCGCGGACACGGCGAGCCCCGCGAACAGGGCGCCGGCCGGACCGGCGGCGACCCCACCGAGCTTGACGGCGCCCAGCAGCGTGCCCGCCGCGAGCACGGCGAACAGCACCACCACCGGGTTGTCCACCAGCACGCGGAGCACGGTCACCTCTCGGCCCGACGCGGTCGGGCGTCGAACCGCAGGAAGGCTACGCCGTAGGCTCGGCGGTCGGGACACGCTCACGACCGCGAGGAGCTCGTACGGTGGAGCCGACGTCGATCGTCATCGGGGCCGTGCTGCTGCTGCTCGGCGCGGTCGGTGCGACGGTGAGCCAGCGGGGCCTGGAGGAACGTGGCCGAGCCAGCTTGGCACCGCTCGGTCTGGTGCCCTTCGGGATCCTGATGGGGGCCGGAGCCGCCCTGATCCGGGGATGGGACCTGTGGACGTCGATCCTGGTCGGCGCGGTCGTGGTGCCGCTGGTCGGGGTGGTTGGCCGACTGATCGAGGTCCGGCGTCGTCGGCGCCGGCAGCACGACTGACGCCGCCCGTCAGCGGGGAACGGCGACGCCGGGATGCGCGTGGCGTCCTCCGAGCGGAGGACCGGGGACGGTCCTTGCGGAGGGTGGCGCGGCCGAACCTGCTGCGTAGGGTCGGTGCGCGACCTCCCCGACGGGGGAGGTCAGCCGAGTGGAGGGGAGCCGGTGGGGCACGCAGCGCTGGAGGTGCGTGGGCTGACCAAGCGGTTCGGCCCGCAGGTCGCGGTCGACGACGTCAGCTTCGACGTCCCCGCCGGGCGCATCGTCGGCTTCCTGGGACCCAACGGGGCCGGGAAGTCCACGACCCTGCGGACCATCGTCGGTCTGAACGCGGCGACGGCGGGGACCGCGCTGATCCACGGACAGCCCTTCAGCGAGCTGGAGCGGCCAGCTCAGACGGTGGGCTCCGTCGTCGATGGGGTCGGGTTCCATCCGGGACGGCGAGCCATCGACGAGTTGCGCATCGCCGCGTCGGCAGCCGGCATCCCCGCACCACGCTGCCGCGAGATGCTGGCCCTCGTCGGGCTGGCCGAGGTCGAGCGCAAGCGCGTGGGCCGGTTCAGCCTCGGGATGAAGCAGCGGCTGGGTCTGGCGGCCGCCATGCTCGGCGACCCGCAGGTGCTGCTGCTCGACGAACCGGCCAACGGACTGGACCCCGAGGGCATCCAGTGGGTCCGCGCCTTCCTGCGCTACCTCGCCGACGACGGCCGGGCGGTCCTCGTGTCCTCCCACCTCCTCGGCGAGGTTGCGCGGCTGGTCGACGAGGTGCTGGTGATCCGCCAGGGGCGCATCGTCGCCTCGGGGACGGTCGCTGAGCTGACCGCTGCGGCGGGTGGGGCATCGGTGCGCGTCGCCAGCCAGGACGACGCGGCGCTGACCGCCGAACTCGAACGGTCAGGGGCGACCGTCACCCCGGTCGAGGGGGCGCTGCAGGTGCAGGGCATGGACCCCAGCGCCGTCGGCGGCGCGGCGCTAGCGGCCGGGGTCGCCCTCACCGAGCTGCGCGCGTTGTCGCCGGAGCTCGAGGACATCTTCCTCGAGCTCACCGCAGGGGGTGAGATCGCATGATGGGGCTGGTGGTCGCCGAGGTCCGCAAGCTCACCAGCGTCGTCACCACCTGGGTGCTGACGGGCCTGGGCATGCTGCTGGTCGTGTTGGGATCCGCGTTGTTCCTCTTCCTGACCGAGTTCGGCGTCGGCGAGTTCCTGGGCACCGACCCGCAGGTCGCGTTCGTCGCCGACCAGGTCGGTGGCGCGAACATCATCGTCGTGATCGTCGCACTGCTGTCGATGACCACGGAGTTCCGGCACGGCACGATCGGTCGGACCCTGCAGATCACGCCCGGACGGACCCGCCTGCTGGTCGCCAAGCTCGTCGGTGGCACGATCTACGCGCTGGGTTTCCTGGTGCTCGGCCTGGCCGTCGGAGCGATCCTGCTCGCGATCGCCGCCGCGGTCAACGCCGTCGGACTGGAGATCGGGGGGCAGACCCTGACGTCGATCTGGCAGGGTGCCGTCGGGCTGACCCTCACCGCCTGGTTCGGGGTGGCCCTCGGCGCACTGCTGCGCAGCCAGGTCGTCGCCATCACCCTGACGCTGGTCTGGAGCTTCGTCGTCGAACCCGCCTTCGGGGGGTTGCTGCCCGCCGTCGGGAAGTGGCTGCCCTTCAACGCGCTGAACGCGGTCTTCGTGGGTGACGAGGCCGTGGCGGCGATGGGTGAGATGGGTCCTCAGATGCTCGATCCGCTGGTCGGGCTGAGCGTCTTCATCGGGTACGGGGTCGTCGCGGCGGTGGCGGCGGTGTGGCTGCTTCGGACGCGGGACGTGTGAGCGGCGGCTCCCCTGCGGGGTCCAGGCCGGCGACGAGCGCCGATGGATCCGCCGGGGCGTCGTCGCGAGCCTCGAGGGCGTCCAGATCCTGGGGCTCGCCCGAACCGGTCTCGATCGCGTCACACAGCCGGTGCAGCGCAGCGGCGTGGTGTGCCACCCGCTGCTGGGCGTAGCCGCTGCTCTTGCCACGGATCACCATGAAGGGCCAGTCGGACGCGGACAGCAACGCCACCTCGCGGGCGACCTGGGCGCGGGTCCGCGGCGAGCCCCGCCCGCCGGTCAGGGCCCGGCGCGCACGCTCCTGGGCGTCGACGACGGTCTGCCACAGGGGACGCGTGGCCTCATCGACCCAGCTCGCGTGGCCCTTCGCGTAGCCCCACGAGGACTCGGGTAGCGCCAACCGACGGGTCGGAGGATGTCGTTCGCGTCGCCCGGCGAGCGTCGTGGTCGTCAGTCGTTGGTCGGCGGCGACATGGCGGAGCAGCGTCTCCAACCAGTCGACGCCCTCGAACCACCAGTGCCCGAACAGCTCCGTGTCGTAGGCGGCGACCACCACGCCGCCCGGTCGCGGGTCGAGCACCTCGCGCAGCACCCCGTGCAGATGCTCGGCGTCGCACGTGACCTGGGCTGCGGCGGCAGCTGGCTCGTAGGGCGCCTTCGACATCGGATCGAGTCCGTGGTCGGTCACCCGCCAGGAGGGGTGGACCCCGAAGCTCCCGACCGCGTAGGAGTCCCGGTACCAGGCGTTGCCCGGGTAGCCCGCCGTCGGCGACCACACGTGGTACGCGACCGCCAGGTCCCGGGCGTAGGCGACCACGTCGCTGTCCCCGATGAGGACCCCGTCGTGGACGACCTCGTCGGGACTGCCGGCGGTCGGATCCGGGGTCCGTGGCCTGACCGTCCAGTCACGTTCCCGACCGCCGGCAGCGCGGATCAGGGTCGGCGCGTCCACCAGCACGTGATCGACCCCGTGGGCGGCGTAGTGCTCCTCCAGCCCCGGCCGTTCCGGCGCGATCCGGGGCAGCGTCGGGGTGCCGTGCCGATCGACGGCGGTCGGTGTGGCCGTGGCATCCGCGACGCGCGACCGGGGGCGATAGCCCAGTTCCGGTGGCCACAACCCGGTGGGACGGCTCCCCGTCCAGGCGGCATGGTGTTCCAGCCCGCAGGCGAGCTGCGCATCGATCAGCGCCGGGTCGCGTTGCAACGGCAGGTAGGGGTGGGTCGCCGGGCCGCCGAGCAACTCGACCACACCGTGGCTGGCCAGATCCGCCCACACGGCCAGCAGCCCGCCACGTGCCTGGACGTCCTCGTGGTAGGCCAGCAGGTCCGCGAACCGGCGCCAGTAGAAGGGGCCGAGCGCGGTCACCTGCTCGCCGAGGTAGCGGTGCCAGCGCTGTTCCTCGGACCGCCACATCTGCCCGGCCAGCCAGGTCCCAAGGTCACGTGCGAGACGCTCGTCGGCCACCTGGTGCGCGACCATCGGGGTCACTCCCAGGGTCAGCACCTCGCGGTGGCCCTCGTCGGCCAACCGCTCGAGCAGGCGCGTCACCGGCAGCCAGGAGCTGCCCCAAGCCTGGAAGAGCCACTCCTCGCCGACCGGCCAGGCGCCGTGGCGGCGCAGGTAGGGCAGATGGGGGTGCAGCACCAGCGCGACCTCGCCAGACGCCGACCCGGGATGGCGGAACGTCACGCGGGGACCCGGGCGATCGCGATCAGGTCGAGCGAACGATCGAGGTCGTCGGTCCTGACCTCGAAGTCATCGGCGCGGGTGGCGTGGACCGCGCGACGCAGGAGGTCGTCCCAGTCCTGCGGCTCCACCTGGGCGAGTGCGTCGACGAACGGACGTCCCAGCCGGGCTTCCTCGCGCTGCAGTCGTTGGCCGTGGTGGACACCCACCATGCTGGTCACCGTCAGGCCAGCTGTCACCAGTTCGTCACGCAGTTCGGCCGCGGTGAACTCGCGGACGTGGAACGGGTTGACCGGGACGTCGCTGCCCGGAGTGAAGGTCAGCCGGTTCGGGGTCGCGATCCAGATCTCGCCACCGGGCCGGGTGACACGTCGCAGCGACGCGAGGTACCCGGGGATGTCGTAGAGGTGCTCGATCACCTGGAACGAGACCGTCAGGTCGACCTCGTCGTCGGGCAGCGGCAGGGTCGACAGCTCGGCGGCGTGGGCCTCGATCGCGGGATCCGCGGCGGCGTACGTCGCGCGGATGTGGTCCACGACCCGGGCCTCGAGGTCGACGCCGACGACCCGCTCCGCGCCTGCCTGACGTAACCGTGCGAGCCCGTAACCCTCACCGCAGCCGGCGTCGAGCACGGTGCCGGCACCGGTGGCGCGCACCCGTGCGGCCGCGCCCAGGTAGGCCACCACGTGGCGCTCGAACCAGTAGCGCTCGTCGGGGATGCCGGGCAGGGTGCGTTCGCCGGTCAGGGCGAGTCCGGTGGGCGGGTCGGCAGGGCGCGGGTGGGTGGGCATGGCGGCAGCGTAGGGGGCGCGACCCTCGCCGAACGATTTGACTTTGAGCGTTCACTACAATTCCCTCGGGCGTGCGCTCCCCGCCTAGGGTTGCGGGTCGAGCCCCACGCATCCGCCGCCACGGCGCGGGTGCCCCGTCGAGCGAAGAGGTCTCCCATGAAGGTCATCGTGCCCGTCAAGCGCGTGCCCGACACGGCTGGTGAGAAGGTCATCGACGAGTCGTCGCTGACCGTCGATCGGGACTCGGTCGAGTCCGTGCTGTGTCCGGTCAACGAGTTCGCCATCGAGGAGGCGGTCCGCCTCAAGGAGAGCCAGGACGCGGAGGTGACGGTGCTGCTGGTCGGGCCCGAGTCGGCCCAGTCGGTGGTCCGCAAGGCCCTGTCCTACGGGCTCGACGCCGGTCTGCAGATCACCGACGACGCGATCGCGGGATCCGACGCGCTCGGGACCGCCCGGGTGATCGCGAAGGCGTTGGAAGCGGCGGGGGACTGGGACCTGGTGATCTTCGGCAACCAGTCGACCGACGCCCGTACCTGCCTGGTCCCGGCTGCCGTCGCGGAGCTGCTCGGGGTCCCGTCGCTGACCTACGCCCGCCACCTCGAGGTCGAGGACGGCAAGGTCACCGTGCACCGCGAGCACGAGGAGGGTTGGGACGTCGTCGAGTCCTCGCTGCCAGCCATCGTGTCGGTCGTCGAGGCGATCAACGAGCCGCGCTACCCCTCGTTCAAGGGGATCATGGCCGCGAAGTCCAAGCCGCTGGATGTGAAGTCGCTCGGTGACCTCGGTGTGGAGCCGGAGGAGGTCGGCGCCAACGGTGCCGCGGCCACCATGTACGCCTTCGAGCCCCGTCCACCGAAGGAGGCCGGGACGGTCGTCGAGGACGACGGATCCGGTGCTGCGGCCGCCCAACTGGCCGACTGGCTGGTCGAGAAGAAGTTCGCCTGAACGAGCGCCCTGACGCGTTGACGACAAGGAGAAGAAGATGAGTGAGCTGCTCGTTCTGATCGACCACTCCGAGGCAGCGCCGAGGAAGCTGTCGCTGCAGATGCTGTCGGCGGCCGCCGGCCTGGCCGATGACGCCGGTGCCAACGTCTCGGCGGTGTGGCTCGGCCCTGGCGCGGCGGACGCGGCGTCGACACTCGGCGCCCACGGCGCGACGAAGGTGTACCACTGGGACTCCGAAGACGCGTACGGCTACGTGACCCTGCCGCAGGTCGAGGCCCTGGAGGCCGCCCTGGAGGCGGCCGACACCGACACGGTGTTCTTCGCGTCCACGAACCACGTCAAGGACGTGGCGTCGCGACTGGCGATCCGTGCCGACGGCGGCGTGATCACCGACGTCACCGGCCTGAAGGTCGAGGATGGCCGGTTCGTCGCCACCAAGGAGGTCTTCGGCGGGGACAAGATCACCACCTCGAAGGTCGCCGACGGCAAGCTCCAACTGCTCGGGATCGCGTCGAACGCGTTCCCGGCCGAGGAGTCGGGCGGGGGTGACCCCGAACTCGTGGCCCTCGACGTCGAGCTGTCCGACGCCGCCAAGGCCGCGACGGTCGTGTCGGTCGAGAAGGTGGGGACCTCCGACCGGCCGGACATCGCCGAGGCGGCGATCGTGGTCGCCGGTGGTCGTGGACTGGGCAACGAGGACGGCTTCCAGCTGATGGAGCAGCTGGCGGACGTGCTCGGCGCCGGGGTCGGCGCATCGCGCGCCGCGACCGACGCGGGCTGGTACCCGCACCGCTACCAGATCGGGCAGACCGGCCGGACCATCTCCCCGACGCTGTACCTCGGCTCGGGGATCTCCGGGGCGATCCAGCACCGGGCCGGGATGCAGACCTCCCAGAACATCGTCGCGATCAACAAGGACGCGGAGGCCCCGATCTTCCAGATCGCGGACTTCGGCGTCGTCGGGGACCTGTACGACGTGGTCCCCAAGCTGATCGAGGAGCTCGAGACCCGCAAGGGCTGACCCCGCCCGTCGCTGAGCGCGGTCGACCGACCCTGCGTTGCTGCGGGGTCGGTGCGGTCGTACCTTGGTCATCGTGATCGGCCTCGTAGGGGCTGGGCACGGAGCGGGAGGGTGCGAGCGTGCCGACGTGGTCGCTGCGTCCGGCCGACCGGCGACGTCGGACGGCCCGTGGTGTGCGTGCCGCGGTCGCGTCCCTGTTGCTCCCGGGCGTCGGACAGCTCATCGTCGGGTGTCGCCGGCGTGGGGCCCTCCTGCTCACGGTGACGCTGCTGGCCGGCGCAGCGACGCTCTGGGTCGGCCTGACCGAGCCGACCTCGGAACTCCTCGGCTGGCTGCTGCAGCCCGCGGTGCTCGTCGGGGTGTTCGCCGCCAACCTCGTCGTCCTGGCCTTCCGGCTCTACGCCACCTTCGACGCCTACGTCGTCGGCGCCCGGCCACCGGCCGAGCCGGCGCTGCCGCGGTCCGGGTTGCGGGCTGCCGGCGTCGGGATCGTGGTCGCGGTGCTGGCCGTGGTCACCGCGCTCCCGCACGCGGCGCTCGGGTACTACACGGCCGCGACCCACGGTGTGGTCTCGACGGTCTTCGTCGCCGAGGTGCCGACGACCGAGGAGGTCGGGTCGGACCACGCGGAAGCCCAGGATCGACCGGAGGAGCCGGAACCGGGCGCCGATGCCGCCCCCGTTGCGGAGCGGGAGGCCGACCCGCCTCCGGAGCTCGAGGAGCCGCCACTCCCTCCCGAGAACCCCTGGTTGCAGGCCCGTCGGATCACCGTCGCGCTCCTCGGCAGCGATGCCGGGCCCGGGCGTGGCGGTGACCGCATCGACAGCCTGCTCGTGCTGACGGTGGACACGGACAGCGGCGACGCCGCGATCTTCTCGGTGGACCGCTACCTCGCCGACTTCCCCCTCCCGCCGGAGCTGGCGCCCGTCTACGAGCAGCACTGTCGCACCGGTGACGGCTGGCGGTTCCTCAACGCCCTGTACCGCTGCGGCCACGAACGGGTGCCGGAGGAGTTCGCGGCCGTCTACCCCCGAGCTGACGACCCGGCGGCCGCCGCGGTCGCCGACGTGTTGGGTCGCACCCTGGGCATCGCCGTCCCGCACTACGCCATGGTCGACATGGCGGGCTTCGTCGGGATCGTGGATGCGCTCGGCGGCGTCGAGATCGAGCTCGCCGAACCGCTTCGGGTCCGGATGTCACCCGCCGAGCCAGGGGAGGGGCGGTACACCGTGGACCTTCCCGCCGGTCTCCAGGAACTCGACGGTCGCGAGGCGCTGGCGTTCGTGCGCTTCCGTGACCGCGCGGGTGGTGATGCGGATCGGATGCGGCGCCAGCGATGTCTCGTGACCAACGTCGTCCAGCGTGCCGATGTGCCAGCGCTCCTGGTCGGGTTCCCCCGGCTCGCCGATGCCGTCGAGACCCACGTCGTGACGAGTATCCCGCTGCCCCGCCTGCCTGAGCTCCTTGAGGTGCTCCCTCGCATCGACCCCGATCGGGTCGTGACCGTCGGGTTCGGCCCACCCGACTATCGGGGGTGGGACCACGTCCCGGATCTGGAGGCGATCCAGGCGCGGGTGCACGAGGTGCTGGCCGAGCCCGACGCCTGGCTGGCGGAGGACGGCGTGACGGACGAGGGCGGCGATCCCAGCGAGGTCGGTGGCGTCATCTGCCGGTGACGCGGCTGAGCGCTACCCCTCCTCCGACTCCACCTCGTCGTCCGCCAGCGCATCCTTCGCCGCCTTCGCGACACCGGAGGCCGCGTCCTTCGCGTCCTCGGCCGCATCCTCGGCCTTGCCCTTGAGGTTCTGGGTCCTGCCCTCGGCCTCCAGCTCCTTGTCGCCGGTGACCTTGCCGGCCACCTCCTTGGCCTTGCCCGTGGTGCGATCGCCCATGGTGTCCCCTCCGTGTCGGTGTCGCCCCCGCTGGGGCGTGGCTCGACCGTACAACGACCGCGCCGAGGTGACCCGGTGAGATGGAGGGGAGCCTGCCAGGTCGGCGGGACGACCGACGTCGCGCACGGGAGGACGGCTACAGTGCGCAGATGGTCGATCTTGTCGTGGGGGGGAACGCGATGACAGCGTTCATCGTGATCGGAGCCATCGGGCTCGCGATCGTGATCCTGTCCTTGGTCCTCGGTGAGATCCTCGACGGGATCTTCGGAGCCTTCGACGTGGACGCCGGGGGCGGGGTCTTCTCCGCGCCGGTGATCGGCTCGTTCCTGGCGGCGTTCGGCTTCGGTGCCGCGCTGATCATGTTCGCGACCGGGATCAACGCGACCCTCGGGGCACTCGGTGGCCTCGCGAGCGGCGCTGTGGTCGGGGGCTTCGCCCTGCTGATGATGCGTACCTTCATGAACATGCCCACCGATGAGACGGTCACGACCCGCGGGCTCGAAGGCTCGACCGCCACCGTCATCACGCCGATCCCGGCGGACGGCTACGGCGAGGTCACGATCCGGCACCACGGTGAGCAACGCAAGTACAACGCCCGCGCGACCGTCGACATCGTGGTCGGGGAACAGGTCGAGGTCACCGCCGTCCTGTCGTCCACCGCCGTCGTCGTCGCCCCGCGTGCCTCTCAACCCACCCAGGAAGCGGGATCACCCGCCTCCGAGGACTGACCTGGCCGATCCGCCAGACCGACCTGCCGCGTTGACGGCGGGTCCGTACCCCTCCGGAGCCACCATGCTCGACTTCATCTTCGCCTCACCCCTGGTCACCGGGATCCTGGGTGCGGTGATCCTGCTCACCCTGGTCGCCTACCTGATCGTCTCGCGGATCAAGGTGGCCGGGCCCAACGAGGCCTACGTCATCACCGGGCGCAAGGGTGCGCCGGTGAAGAACCCGGAGACGGGGGACATCTCCCACGACATGAGTGGCCAGAAGGTCGTCATGGGCGCCAGCGTCTTCGTCCTGCCCTTCGTGCAGCGGCTGCACGTCATGGACCTGTCCAGCCGGCGCATCTCGGTGAGCATCCGAGGGGCGGTGTCCAGCCAGGGCATCAAGTGCGACCTCGACGGCGTCGCGGTCGTCAAGGTCGGCGGGAACGAGGACGCGATCCGCGCCGCGTCCCAGCGGTTCCTCACCCAGCAGAAGGAGGTCGACACCTTCACCACCGAGGTGCTGGCCGGCAGCCTGCGCGCGATCGTGGGACGGCTCACGATCGAGGAGATCATCAAGGACCGGGCACGGTTCGCCTCGGCGGTCGCCGAGGAGGCCGAGACCTCGCTGACCAACCAGGGCCTGACGCTGGACACCTTCCAGCTGCAGGACATCCAGGCCGAGGGTGAGTACCTCAACGACCTCGGCCGCCCCGAGGCAGCACGGGTCCAGCAGGACGCCAAGATCGCGGAGGCCCGTGCCCGACAGGCCGCCGAGGAGGAGCGGCTCCGGGCCGAGGAGGCCATCGCGGTCCAGAACCGGCAGCTCGACCTCAAGAACGCCGAGATCAAGGCGGAGACCGACGAGGCCAACGCACAGGCGGCAGCTGCCGGTCCGCTCCGCGAAGCGGCCCGCACCCGCGAGGTCATCCAGGAGCAGGAGCTGGTCGCCGAACGCGAGGCGGCGCTGCGCGACCGCCAGTTGGACGCCGAGGTCCGCAAGCCCGCCGACGCCGAGCGCTACAAGGTCGAACAGGAGGCCGAAGGGCGCAAGAACGCCGCCATCTTCGAGGCCGACGCCGAGAAGACCCGCCGCGCTCGCATGGCCGAGGCCGTCGAGCTGGAAGGTCGGGCCGACGCCGAGGCGATCCGTGCCAAGGGTGAAGCCGAGGCCGAGGCCCGCCAGAAGAACGCCGAAGCGTTCAAGCTGTATGGCGACGCGGCGACGCTCGACCTGGTCGCTGGGGTCCTGCCAGACCTGGTCAGCGCTGCGAGCGAACCGCTCTCTGCGGTCGAGCGGATGACCGTCATCTCGACCGACGGTGCCTCGCAGCTCGCCAAGACGGTCTCCAGCAACGTCGAGCAGGGCATCCAGATCGGCTCGGACCTCACCGGCATCGACCTGCGCGGGCTGCTCGCCCGGCTCGGCGGTGAGCCCGAGCAGGACGAGGATCCGGTGCCCAGGTGACCGGCGGTCGGTCACGGTCGCGCGGCCGTGTGAGGAGGACGCCCGATGGCCTCGCTGGACACCTTCGCTGAGCTGTTGACCCGGTGGCGGGACGCCAGCCGCCCGTCGGAACGGTTCGCGGTCGTCACGCAGGCGGCCAGCGACCTGCGCGGTCTGTCCGCGACCGATACCCGCGCCCTGGCGCAGGGGTTGCTGGAGCACGGCGCGCCGCTCGCCGCCGCGCAGGTGGCGCGCCAGGCGGGCCACGACGCATCAGCGGAGGAGCTGACGGACGTTGCCCAAGCGCTGCTGGCGCTCGACCCCGGTGAGCTCGGGCGGTTCGCGGAGGAGCTGCACGATCCCGACACCCGTGAGCGGCTCGTCGAGCAGGCCGCCGCCTGGGCCGCCGAGGGCGAGGGATCAGAAGTCGACGGGCCGGGAGGTGAGGCAGCGCTGCCGCCGCCCGACGTGGCGGCCCGGCACGATGCGGCGCCGCCGGCGTCGACGCCCGAGCTCGACGAACCTCCTGCGGTGCACGAGCCTGCTCCCGCTGACGGCGAGGCGCACCCCCTGACCGCGGAGGTCGACGCCGTGCCGCCAGCTGACGACGCAGGGGCCGTCGAGACGGACCCATCTCCGCTGCTGGGAACGGCCGCCACGGCCACCCAACGCCGCGAACCGCCCGTGGACGTCACGAGCCTGGGGCAGGCCATCGGCACCGCGCGGACCCCCCGGGAGCGGTGGCAGGTCGTTGACGAGGCTGCGGCGCCGGAGATCGACGGCGCCGCCCTGCGGCACCTGCTGGACGTGGTGCCCGACGGGTGGCAGCGCCGCACGCTCCTGCGGCGGCTGCTCGACGCGCGGCGCATCGCTGCCGTGGAGGACCCCGCGGCGGTGGTCGACGCGTTCGCCCGAGCGGGCGACCGGTTCGCCGCCGCCGCAGGGCTGGTCGCCGCGGGTCTCGCGACACCGGCGCAGGTCAGCGACCTGCTCCGCGAGCGCGACGCTCGCCGCCTGCAGCAACGCGCGGCGTAGCCGGCCGTCCGGGTGCCTGACGTCTCCCCTCCGATCGAACGCGCTCGGTTCGTGGCGCGCGAGAACCGCTTCGTCGTCCAGGCGCTCCGGGAGGACGGGGAGGTGGTCCGCGCCTACCTCCCGAACACGGCCCGGCTGACGGATCTGCTGACCCCGGCGGCGCCGCTGCTGCTGCACCCCGCCGACGATCCGGCGCGGCGCACCGCCTGGACGGTGACCCGCGTCTGGGACGGAACCTGGGTGGCCCTGGAGGCGGGGGAGGCCAGCCGCATGGTCGCCGACCACCTCGCCGCTGGGGCACGGTTCGCCACGTGGCCAGCGGTCCTCAGCGTCACCCGGGAGGTCCGTGTCGGCGTGCACCGGCTGGATCTGGAGCTGGCGCTGGACGACGGCACGCGCGCGCTGGTCGAGGTCAAGTCACTCAGCCGTGTCCGGTCCGGCGTCGCGCCGTTGTCCTCGACGCCCTCGTCACGGGGCCGCGCGCAGTTGGCGTTCCTCGGACAGCGGGCTCGGGAGGG
>PWTE01000144.1 GCA_003563915.1 Nitriliruptoraceae bacterium | reverse complement strand
CGGCCACGTCGAAGCGGGCCCGCTCGAACGGTGCGCGGTGGATCTCGAGGCCCTTGCCCAGGCCGTCGTAGCCCTCCGAGTCGATGGTGCGCCCGGTTGGTGCGTAGAGTTCGATGTGGCCGTCGTGGCGGTAGGTCAGGAGGACGATGAGGTCGCCGGCGGGGTCGTGGAGGACCTGGGGCTCGAGCGTGCTGTAGGTGGGGTCGCCGACGAGGTCGATGATGAGCAGGCTCCGGATCGGGGCGAGCTCGAGGGCGATCGGCACCAGCAGTCCGTTGGGCGCGGCGGGTGCGGAGCCAGGCTGCATGACGGCCTCCTGCGCCTCAGCCTCGGCTTCTTCGGGTGGGGTGGCAAGAGGGGAATGTCATGGTGGCGGCGGTCGTGTCGAGCTGGGGGCGTTGAGGCCGTGGTGACTGCCGCGGTTGACTCTGTGCCGGCCGGACTTCTGGGCTGGGGAGGCAGGGAGCGGGCTGAGTACGGCGAGTCTCGCAAGCGCCGCTACCGCTGACACCGACGTCTCCGCGGACCTAGGCGAGGAGCGTGGCGATGGCCGGGAAGCTGCCCTCCGGCGCGCGGCCGATGAGGTCTTCCAGGTCCTTCGCTGCGTCGACTTCGAGGTGGAACAGCTGGTTGATCTTGTTGAGGTAGAACACGGCGCGGGCCAGGCGGAGGGTGCTCGACCGGACCGACCCCGTGGCGATGACGCAGGGCGACGTGTGGTGGGCGGCCCTCGGGGAGCCGACCGGATCGGAGCCGGGGTCAGGGTGCGCAGTCGTCGTGGTGCAGTGCGACGCTTTCGACCGCAGCCGGATCGCCATGGTCGTCTGCGTGCCCCTCACCAGTGACGTGCGCTGGGCTGGCGCTCCGGAGAACGGGTTGCTTGAGGCGGCCACGACGGAGTTACCCAAGGACTCGGTCGCCAACGTGTCGCAGGTCGTCGCGCTCGACCGTGACGTGCTCAGCGACCTCGTCGGGAGGCTGCCGGAGCGTACCCTGGGGTTGGCGCTCAGCGGGACCGACGTCGTGTTGGGTCGCTGACGCGGTGGGTGGGCGGCGGGTCGAGGTTTGCCGCGCTTGCTCGACGCGTTGCGCGATGCGTTGCGCGATGCATTGCGTGCTCGTCGGTTCGGCCCGCGGGTGGATCAGGCGTAGCGGCGTTGGTGTTCCCGTACCGCCACGTGTTGCGGCGCGAGTTGGGCGAGTCGGTTGAGATGGTGCGTGCGGCGCGCTAGGCGGGCCCGCGTATGATGCCGACATGAAGCCAATTGTGCGGGGAGGTGCGGTCGACACGGTGCGGCTGAGGCCGTTGGTGGTGGGGTGTTCTGAGGGTCAGCTGGGTCGCCGAGGGCGTTCATCGAGTCTACTCCTCGTGGAAGCTCTGTTACAGCGCTAGAAGTACTATGCGTGGCACGATGGAGCTCATGCCTATGTCGTTCTGGTCCCGGCTCGACTCGTTCCTCGACTCTGGCAGGGTTGTCATCGATCGACCCGCTCGGAGCGAGCATCCTCGGTTCAAGTCGATGACCTACCCACTGGACTATGGCTATCTCGAGACTGTAACCGGTGGTGACGGACAGCCGATCGACGTCGGGTGCTGATCGCTGCCAGACGTGACCCCTCGGAGGTGTCGTGTGCACCGTCGATACCGTGAAGCATGACGGCGCGTACGAGCTTCTTCTTGGGTGCACGGTGGACGAGATGTCTATCGCCGAGCGGTTCCATACCAGTGAGTACATGGCCCGCCTGCTTGCTCGCCGACCTGGCGAAAGGTGATCGACCTACCAGTCCGCAAAAGGTATGCTATTCGCACTGGAGGATGCGATGAAACTTGGGACGAACATTCGTCCGATCTCGTACATAAAGACACACGCCGCCGAGATGCTTCAGCAGATCAACGACACCCGAAACCCAATCGTCATCACTCAGCATGGCTTGGCGAAGGGCGTACTACTCGATACCCGCACCTACCAGGAGATGATCGACGCGATTGGGATCCTGAAACTGCTGGCGCAGGGCGAACACGACGTGGAGACCGGTGCCACTGAATCCCACGAAGATGCGATATTCGGGGCGTTGCAGGCCATTGACGAACGATGACCTCGATACGGTGGGCTTCTTCGGCGGTCGAAGACCTCGCTGACATCGCCATCTTCATCACCGAGGACTCGCCAAGTGCTGCGAAGTCGTTCGTCGAGCGTGTGGACGGAGCCGTCCAGCAGCTGAAGAAACAGCCACGGTCCGGACGCATTGTGCCTGAACTCGAGCGCCACAGCATCAGACGCTATCGAGAAGTGGTAGTCGCGCCGTGGAGGCTCTTCTACAGATGTGACGGCGAAGTCGTGTTCGTACTTGCGATCATCGATGGGAGACGGGACATTCGAGACATCCTTCTGCGGCGATTGACGAGGAGTGAGTCCCGCGGCGACGACTAGAGCCTCCACTGTGAACACGCGAGCTCGTGGCGCTTGGCGGTACATCGACGTCTTCCAGCAGAAGTCGGTCTCAACCTTGGCGGTGGCTATAGTCTCCCCGTCGAGCACCAGCGTCTGGCCCTGTCGGGCCCTACGATCGCTCCGCCCGGCATGGCTGAAGACGCCCGTTACGAAGCGCGAGTCTCGGTAGCGTTTGCTCGACGTTGCGTGGTTCGACGATCCGTGTTCGAGTGCGGCGCGGTTCGTTGCTGGTGATGATGGACACGGAGCTGATGGAGGTGGTGATGGGGGATCGACCCAGAGAGGGTGCGGGATCCGACCGGGGTCTCATGAGGGCGGCCGTGTTCTCGAGGTACGGTTCCGCTCACCGACTCGAGTTGAGGGACGTGGGGAGACCCGAGCCAGGCCCTGGCGAGGTTCTCGTCAGGGTGCGCGCGTCCTCCATCAACGATTGGGATGCCGGGCGTTTGGCCGGAAGACCCTACTTCACTCGCCTCTTCACCGGATTGCTGCGACCGAGGAACCGCACCTTGGGGTGTGACGTGGCAGGCACCGTGGAACGAGTAGGTGCGCACGTCGGCCGCTTCAGACCGGGTGACGCTGTGTACGGAGACATCCATGCAGCTGGGTTCGGAGCTTTCGCAGAGTACGTATGTGTAGACCAGAACGCTTTGGAGATGAAGCCTGCGAGTTTGACATTCGAGGAAGCGGCTGCGGTTCCTCACGGGGCAACCCTGGCATGGCAGGGGTTGGCCAGCATGGGGGTGATTCGACCTGGACAGTCCCTGCTGATCAACGGCGCCGGCGGAGGGGTTGGCCCCATCGCCATGCAGTTGGGAAAGCTGCGCGGACTCGAGGTCACGGGGGTGGACCGAGCCGATAAGCTGCCGATGCTCCGCGAACTCGGGTTCGATCACGTCCTCGATTACCAGCGACATGATTTCACGGCCGGAGCGAGCCGCTACGATCTGATTCTGGATGTGAGGACCAACCGATCTCCGTTCAGGTACGCACGGGCTCTCAAGCCGAATGGGGTCTACGTCACCGTAGGCGGCGCCTCACTTCGGCTCCTCCAGGTGTTCCTTTGCGGTCCGCTGATCAAGATGCTGAGCGGAAAGACCACCGAAGTGTTGGCATTGAGGGCGAACGTGGGGTTGGCGGAGATGGGCCCGCTTCTCGAACGGGGGGAGCTTCGTCCTGTGATCGACGGCCCATACGCACTCGAGGACGTCGCGACTGCCATGGGAACCTTCGAGCGGGCGGAGCAGAAGGGAAGGATGGTCATCGCAATCGAGTGACACCACTTGCGATGTGCGCGGAAGCCCATGATCACGGCGGCTGAGATCCCTCGGTTCGTGACCGGTGCGAGACTCGCGGTTGCCGATGGATCCGATCGCGGACGAGGCGCTTCATGACGAGGGATTGCACCTGATACCGCGCTTCGCGCGGTCGAGACGAACCTCAGCGCGTTAGGCCGCATGGAACACCCGGTCGCTGTCGTCTGTGCCGTGTTGGTTCACGTTCCTGATCGGGCCGCGGGACTTGCGTGGTATCGCAAGGCATTCCCGGAGGCCCGGCTACGTCGAGGCGTGGAGTGCGACTTCGAGTACCTGCAAGTTGGCGAGGTACGCATAGAGGTGGTGAGCGCAGACGAGAAGGTCGGTTCTGGTGCTGCGGGCAGCGTCGTCTACTGGCAGGTCGAAGACATGGAGCATCGGTTGCGACATCTGCTCGCCAGCGGCGCCGTCCTCTACCGAGGCCCCATGAACACCGAACAGGCTCAGCGAGTGTGTCAAGCGCGCGATCCCTGGGGCAACTGCATCGGCATTCGCGGCGGATGACCCGACCAGCAAAGACCTGAGGCGAGTCTTGCCAAGCGTCTTGCTCACCGGTTGCCGTCACCGGAGGCCACCCTCAGGTCGGTCCCCTGCGGGATCGACATCGTGTTGGGTCGCTGACGTCGAGGGGCTCAGGATCGCGTGGCCTCGATGACGTCCTCGCTCTGCTCTTGCAGCCGTGGCTGGGCGACGGTGGCTGCGGTACCGGGCGGAATGCACGCGGCCGAGGGTGCGGCACCCCGCTGCGCGACGCCGGCCTCGTTCGTGGGCGCTCCGAGGGGCGCAAGGTCTACTACCGGGTCGAGCCCGCCGCCCTTCTCGTCGACCTGGAGATCACCCATGACCGCGAGAGAAGGTGCTCGAGCCCTGATCACCGCACGCCAACCGAGTTCAACACCGAAGCACATGCCCAACTCGCGAACGTCGACCGAGGCGGGACAGTTCCCCTCGAGACCAGTGGGCTGATCTCGTACCCTTGGAGCAGCACCGTGTCCACGGCGCGCTTCGCCGTCCACGGCGGACCGGCGACCGTCGCGAAAGGGTGAGCCCATGCCTTCATCGTTCAGGCCGGACGTCCCACGAGCATCGAAGAACCGGTGGTATCGAGCCGCCGCCGCCGTCGTCATGACGATGGCCATGCTGGCGTCGGGCCTGGTGGCCGCTGGCGCACCGGTCGACGCTGCGCCGGCCGTCGACGAGGACTTCGTCTTCGAGCGTCTCGAGTGGGACTTCGAGGACGGCACCTCCCAGGGCTGGTTCGGCCGCGACGAGGCCGACGGCTTCGGCGTCGTGACCCCCGGTGCCGACGCCTCCTACGCCATCGGCGTATGGGACCGCACCGACCAGGGCTCGGGCCCGATGGTCGAGATCGACCAACTGGTTCGTCCGGGTCAGCGCCTCGCGTTCTCTGCCGACGTGCGCTTCACCGAGCCCGTCTCGGACCACTACCTGACGCTGTCGATCCAGACCGGGCCGTCCTCCTTCACGAACCTGGTCACCAACATGGCGGTCGACGCCGATGGCGCGTGGACCCGCATCGAGGGCGTCTTCGTCGTGCCGGCCTTCACCACCATGGCCCGCCTCTACCTGGAGTCCCCGTGGGTCGGTGGCGCGCGCGGTGAGACCGCCGCCTTCCAGGTCGACAACGTCGTCATCGACGTCCCCGACGCCGTCGCGTGGGACCGCGACCTGGTGCCATTCCGGGAGACCCTGCCGGGCATCAACGCGGGCGTGGCGGTCGACTCGCGTGACCTGGTCGACGAGATGGGCGAGGTCGTCGCCCACCACTTCTCGCACCTCGTGGGCGAGAACCACATGAAGCCGGACGCCTGGTGGACCGCCGACCCGGGTGCCGGCACCGCCTGGTCGGCGGGCATCGAATCCTTCCGCATTCACCCCGAGGCGCGCTCGATCCTCGATTTCGCCCAGGAGCACGGCATGACGGTCCACGGTCACGTCCTGGTGTGGCACAGCCAGGTGCCGGACTGGTTCTTCTCGTACGAGGACTCGGCCCAGGAGATGGCCCCCACGGCCGCGAACCAGCAGGAGATGGTCCGCCGCATCTGGGAGTACGTCGAGATCGTCGCCGGTGGCATCGCCGCCGAGTACGGCCCCTTCGGTTCGGACACCAACCCGGTCCACTCGTTCGAGGTCGCCAACGAGGTCGTGCACGGCGGTGGCGGCGGCGCCGACGCCACGCACAACCTGCGCCCCGACTCGCCATGGACGCGCATCTTCGCCCCGGTCGCCGACTCGCACTGGGTCGCCGAGCGTAGCTTCGAGAACCGCGACTGGTTCCTCTTTGAAGCCTTCCAGGCCGCCGAGCACTACTTCAACTTCGTCCATCACGTCGGCGACGCCCGCGGCCGCCTCAACGGCCGCGAGGACCGCATCACGCTGTGGATCAACGACTACAACACCGAGCGCGGCCTGATCGAGCCGGCGAACCCGCGGACCAAGCGCTACCAGCTCCTGCTGGTGGTCAACCGCCTCCTCGAAGCGGGTGCCCCGCTCGACGGCGTCGGCCACCAGTTTCACGCCGGCCTGCGCTATCCCTTCGAGGGCCTGCGTCTCGCGCTGGGCCTCTTCGCCTTTGAGAACGGCTACGTCGCGGACCGCGTGCTGCAGGCCGTGACCGAGATCGACGTCACAATCCCGTCGAACAGCGCGGCGAACCTCGTCGCGCAGGGCCGCTACTACCGCGAGGCCTTCGACATCATCCGTACGCACCACATCGACCACGGCGACATCGCCACCGTGACCCTCTGGGGCCTCAACGACGGCCGCTCGTGGCGCGCCT
>PWTE01000224.1 GCA_003563915.1 Nitriliruptoraceae bacterium | reverse complement strand
TGCGGAGCAAGCGCCGCGTGATAGATGCCGACGTCGGTGTCGGGTCGGGAGGCCCAGGAGTGCGGCGGCGGCGCAGGCGCGCGCTGACCGGCGACCAACTCGCCGGCCACGACGGTGACCTCGGTGGGGCGACCGGCGTGGTCGAGGAAGGTGTGCTGGGGGATCTCATGACTCCACAGCATCGAGAAGTGGGGAGGAACCATCTTGTCGCTGGCCGGCAGGTTGATCCAGATCTGGAACAGCTCGGTCTCGTTGTGCGCGGCGCGGTTGAGCAGCGGGAACATCTCGGCGTGCACGATGCCGGAGCCGGCGGTCATCCACTGCACGTCGCCGCGGCCGAAACGGGCAGCGGCACCGAGCGAGTCCGAGTGGTCCATGAACCCCTTGCGCATGAACGAGATCGTCTCGAAGCCCCGGTGGGGGTGCTGCGGGAAGCCGGGCACCAGCGAGCCGTGGTACATCGACCAGCCGTCGCGCCCCGAGAAGTCCATGCCGAGGTTGCGGCCGACGAGCGGGGCGCAGGGGCCGAGCTCCTCGTCGCCTTCGGGGTAGTCGTCGTCGTGGTGGACGCAGAACAGGAACGGGTCCACGGTCTGCCAGACCCGGTCGAGCCGGACCTGCTGGATCACCGCATCGGCGGGGTCGGTCATGCTGGACTCCTGGAGGTCGCACCACGAACGTTCGGTGCTCGTGGTGGTTTCGTTGAGGATACAACGACCTCGGGTTGGTCGCTTCCGATGGTGCGGGGCTAGGAGCTCGGGCCCACCACCTCGGGATCCAGACCGATCAGTTCGTCGCGGAACCGCAGCACCGGGGCGGGGTCGAAGGTCACGACATCGCCACGTGCCGTGGCACGGACCTCGGCACCTGGGAACCTGGCCGTCATCGTGTCGTCCTCAGCGATGTGGACGACCGCCTCGCCGTAGTAGGTCAGTCTGCCGGAGCGCGCGAACCCGTCCGGCAGCGTCATCGTGCGAAGGGTCACGACGTCCCGGGCATCGACGAGATGGATCGTCCCGCCGGCGCCCACCGATGGGGTGACGAGCAGCAGGCGGTCGTTGAGGTGGGCGCGCAGCTGCGGGCAGCAGGGGGCGTCGGCACCCGTGGCACCGCTGTCGACACGGCTCAGGGCCGTGCGTCCGCGTTCGCTCCCGTCCAGGTCGTAGACCACGAGGTGCGGAACGCCCGAGGTCACCTCGAGCGCGGCGAGCCGGAGCGGATCCTGTCCGCCCGGTAGCGGCGGCAGTCCCCGGGGGCCGGTCGACCGGAACGGGTCGGCGGCCATCAGGAGGACGTCGTACGCCTCGTCGATCTCCATCGGATCGGCATCAGGCTGCTCCAGGTCGTACAGCCGCGCGGCGAACCGCTGGTCCTCCTGGTCGGGCGGGGGCTGGATGGCAACCGCGAGCGGGCCGAACAGGACGAGCTGGTGTGCCGCCGGGAGATCCAGTTGCTGGGAGGAGAGCAGCTCACCGGATGCGGCGTCGAGGACGTGGACCGCATCACCGTCGTCGGCGATCCACACCCGGTCGTCGAACCCCTGGATGCGTCGCGATCCCAGGTCAGGAGGGCCGTCGGGGAGCAGCGCAGCGCTGTCCGCCGGCCACGGGGTGAGCTCCCCGCTCCCGAGGTCCAGGGCCGCGACCGTGCCGTCCGCCTGAGCGACCACCTCGACGGTCTCGGTCGTGACGAGCGGCACCAGATCATCGACCCGCCACCGCACCTCCCCGTCGAGCAGGGAGAGGCTGAGCAGGTCGACCGCGCCGGCGGATACCGGGCCATCGTCGAGCGGCTCGTCGGTGGCGTCGTCGACGTCCGCTGGTTCGTCGCCCGGTTCCTCGGCGACGTGGATGATGAGATCCTCGGACGCGCCCCGTCGCAGCTGCATCGCGCTCCCGCCGAGGTCGACCTCCCAGAGCAGCTCGCCGGCCGTAGACACGATCGCCAGGGTGCGGCCGACCGTGATGGCGGCCGAGGTCGCGTCCAGCGTTCGCAGCGAGAAGCTGGTCCCCTCGGGCTCCAGCCCATCGAGGTCAACCTCCCAGAGGATCTCACCGGTCCACGTGGACACCCCGAGCAACCGTCGGTCGCCGGTGGTGTCGGGGTCGAGGAACGCCCCGCCGGGCTGTACCACCATCAGGATGTCGCCCACCGCGGTGACCAGGCCGGTTCCTAGGTCACGGCGCCACGCCTCGCACGGCTCCGGGTCACAGTCGAGCGTCACCGGTTCGGCGCCCGGATCCGCGTCGGCGGGAGGTGCTTCGGCTGGCTCGTCGACCTCGTCGGGATCCGGCAGGTCGACACCGGGGTCGGTTGGGTCGCCCTGCGGTTCCTCGACCCCGGTACCGCCCAACGCGACCGCCGCCAGCACCACGGCCACCAGCGCGACGACCCCGAGCCCGACCCAGGGGATCCGGGGACGTTGATCCTCGGGATGCCCGTCGTCGTCGCTCCGGTCGTCGCGGCGCGATGGGCCTGTGGCGGCGGGTAGCGCGCTGCCACAGTGGCCGCAGAAGCGGGCGTCGGCTGCCTCCCACGGGGTGTCACAGGACGGACACCGGCGGACTGGACGATCCGGCATGGCTGAGCGATCCTCGTTCACCCTCGTCGCTGCGCAGCAGCCACGCACCGTACCGTGGGGGTATGGACAGCCGTCGGGTGCGCAACATCGTCGGCATCGCCCTGGGGGTGGTGCTGGTGGTCGGGTTCGGCCTGTCCCGCGTCGTCGGCGGCGCGGGGTTGGGTGGCGATCCGGCGGCGACCTGCGACGACCCCGTCCGCTGGGATCGGGCCGGCGAGGTGGTCGGTCAGGTCTCCGCGATCGTCGGACCGGTGGTCGCGGCGACCACGGCCGAGGACGTCGGCGGCGCACCCACCTTCCTCAACCTCGGCAACGCCCACCCGGCGCCGGAACGCTTCGACGTCGTGATCTACGAGGACGTCCGGGAGGGGTTCGACGCCTCACCCGAGGCGCTCCAGGGGCGGAACGTCTGTGTCCGGGGCGAGGTCCGTGAGCGCGACGGCGTGCCGCAGATCGTGCTCCGCGGCCCAGGCTGGTTGTCGGATCAGGACGGGAACTGATCAGCCCGCCGGTGTAGGGGGTCGCTCGGCGCGGAACCGCAGGCGCCGGTAGTCCGCGAACCAGCGGCCGTCCCGGTACAGCACCGGGGCGCAGCGGGCACTGGCCATGGTGATGGCCTCCTCGCGGAGGTCCGGGTCGACGCCGTCGAGGAGCCGGCTGCCGAACATCCGCAGCCAGTCAGCCACCCCGTCCGGGCAGTCGTCCAGCGGTGTCGGCCGATCGAGTTCGCCGAGGTAGCGCACGCGCAAGCCTGCGCGTTCTAGGACGGCGGCATGCTCGGCGGCGGTCGGGAAGTACCACGGCGAGGCGACCCGATCAGCGCGGAGCCCGAGTTCCTCCGCCGTCTCGCGCACCGCGGCGATGATCGTCGCCACGTTGCCGGCGGCGCCGAGCTGCGCGGTGAGCGTTCCGGTCCCGCAGCCGAGGTCGAGGATGCGCTCGCCGTCCCGAGGTTCGAGCAGGGTGATCAGGTCGCGGCCGAGATCGGCGACGAACCCGAAGCGACGGTCGTAGGTCTGGGCGTCCCAGGCGTCGTCGGGGGACGCCGCCGCAAAGTCGCTCACGTCGTGGGTGCGGTGCGGGCGCGCAACCGCTGGACGGACGCGGGGACCGGGATGCCATCGCGCAGGTCCGCGGCGGGAACCGGGTCGCCGTAGACCGTGGTGATCGGGACGCTGCCGGCCCAGATGTCGAGAGCCACATCCTCCGGCGGGTCCTCGGGGTCCTCGTCGCTGATCTTGACCGACCACTCGTCGAGGGGCAGTTGCAGGATCGAGGTGGCGGCCAGCTCCTTGCGGGTGGTGGGGCGGACCTCCTGCCAGCGGCCGGCGAGCAGACGGTCGGTCAGCAGCGCGAGAGCGTCCAGGGGGTCGGGCACCGCGGTCAAGGCGCCGAGGACCATCGCGCAGCGGTAGTGCATCGACGACTCGAAGGCCGAGCGGGAGTAGACCAGCCCGTCGAGCAGCGTGACCGTGACGCACGCGGGGGCGCCGGCAGCGAGGTGCCGCAGCAGGCGGCTACCGGTGGAACCGTGCAGGAGCAGGCGGTCGCCGTCGCGCGCGTAGGCCATCGGCAGGGCGTAGGGTTGCCCGTCGTCGACGATGGCGACGTGGGCCACCTGCCCGGCATCGAGGATCGCGTCCAGGGCGGCCCGCTCGTGCACCTGGAACTCGGGGATGCGGCGGACGCGGGTCCGGTCGGTCGGCTGGTCTGCCATCGCGGGTCCGTTCGGTCGGTGGGCCCTCAGACGATCGAGAGGTCGAGTCGTTCTGCTAGTTCGTGGAGCGCGACGCGACCGGCCAGGGAGTTGCCGGAAGGATCCAGTGGTGGCGACCACACGCACAGGCCCAAGCGGCGGGGCACGATCCCGACGATGCCGCCGGCGACACCGCTCTTGCAGGGAAGACCGACGTTGAAGGCGAACTCGCCGGCCGCGTCGTAGGTGCCGCACGTCAGCATGATCGCGGCGACCCGCTTGGCCAGTTCCGGGGAGAGGATCGGTTCGCCGGTGGCCGGCTCGACCCCACCGTTCGCGAGGAACCGCATCGCCCGCGCGAGCTGCCTCGTCGTCATGGAGACGGCGCAGGCGTGGACGTAGTTGTCGAGGACGGCATCCACGGCATGGTGCAGGTTGCCGAAGTCCTTCAGCAGGTTGGCCATCGCCAGGTTGCGGTGCAGCGCGCCCTGCTCGGAGTCGTAGACCTCCTGGTCGATCTCGAGCGGTTCGCCGGCCAGGGTCTCCAGCAGGTCGAGCGTCGAACGCTTCGCGTCCTCGCAGTGGGTGATCAGGATGTCGTCGATCACGAGGGCACCGGCGTTGATCATCGGGTTGCGCGGGATCCCCCGCTCCTTCTCGAGCTGCACGAGCGAGTTGAAGGGATCACCCGACGGCTCGCGTCCGACCCGGGACCACAGCTCCTCGGCGACCCCCTCCGCACGGTCCACCTTCTGCATGGCCAGGACCAGCGAGAACACCTTCGAGATGCTCTGGATCGGGAAGGGCTCATCGACGTCCCCGATCGTGTGCTCTGTGCCGTCCATCTCGGTGAGGGCCAGACCGAAGCGCCCCGGATCGGCACTGGCGAGCGCGGGGATGTAATCGGCGACCCGACCGTCGCTGGCTTGCGGCCGCGCGATATCGGCGACCTCGGCCAGGACCTCGGTGATCTCCACATCGTCGCGCATGGGTGCATCCCTCCGGATCAGGCTCCCAGAGGTAGCAGACCGCGCGGTACCGGTCAGGTCATCGTGGCGACGTCCACCGGCCCGGTGGTCCCCATCGCCGACGCGAGATGCGCGCCCCAGCCGCGGGCCCGCTGCATCTCGCCATCGACCAGCGGGCCGGTCATGTCGGTCACCAGGAAGCTCTCCGCGGGGAGCACGAGGGGGTAGCCCAAGCGGCGCAGACGTCTGCGGATCGACTTCGAAGCGCCACCCGGCAGGCGCTTGTCCGCATGGGTGTCGAACGCTGCCACGTTGAGCGGCAGGTCCGTGGGGAGTTCGTCCAGCCACTCGCGCACGCCACGGCCGTTGGACAGCAGTGGCTGGTCGGTGTGATCGGCCGCAGACGCTCGGGTCTCGGCCCGACTCAAGGTGAAGGTGTGGGTCGGTGCCCCGACGACCAGGAGATCGACCTCGAGGTGTGAGGGGTCGATCTGATCCCCGACCTCCGTGACCTCCACGTCGACCCCGCGGAGCGACAGGCCCACGGCGACCGCTTCGGCGATGGTCCGGGTGTTGCCGAACATGGACTCGTAGACGACCAGCGCACGCATCGCAGCGGACCTTCCGTGGTGAGGGGTCGAGCATCCCCCTGGAAGGCGTGGACCTACAGGGGCGAAGGTCGTCGGTTCCGCGGTCCAACGGCACCGTTGCGTGACCTGGTCCACTTGTGGAGCTCACTGACGGCGACGACGGCGAGTGCCACGACCACGATCCGTCCCCAGCCACCCGCGGTGACCGGCTCGATCTGGAGGATCAGCTGGGTCGGGCCCCAGTAGCTGGCGGCGACGTGGATCGTGAGGGCCGCGATGGTCGCCAGCAGCAGGAAGCGGTTCCCAGCGATATGCGTCTGCACGATCGAGCGGCGTTCCGACCGGGCGTTGTAGACGTGGGCGGCCATCGCGATGACCAGTGTGGTGAGTGCGACCCCACGGGCTTGCGCGTCGTTCAGACCAGCGGCCATCGCCCAGGCGAACAGCCACAGGCTGCCTGCTGCCATCACCGCGCCGGTCAGAGCCGTGCGCTCCCACAGGACGCGGTTGACGATCCCCTCGGCGCGTCGTCGGGGCGGTCGATCGAGGACGTCGGGTTCGCCCGGCTCGAAGGCCAGCGCCACATCCTGCATGCCGTTGGTGACCACGTTGAGCCACAGGAGAGCCGCGGGGACGTAGGGCAGGGGCATGCCGGCCGCGATCGACGTGATGATCGCCAGGATCGCGGCCGCGCCGGTCGACAACAGGAAGTAGGTCACCTTGCGGACGTTGTCGAAGACGACCCGTCCCTCCTCGACCGCGTTGGCGATGGAGACGAAGTTGTCGTCGGCAAGGGCCATGTCCGAGGCTTCACGTGCGACGTCGGTCCCTGAGCGGCCCATCGCGATGCCGATGTCCGCCGCCTTGAGGGCAGGGCCATCGTTCACGCCGTCACCGGTGACCGCGACCACCTGGTCGTGCGCCTGCAGGGCCTTGACGATGCGCAGCTTGTGCTCCGGTGCGACCCGCGCGTAGACGTCGACCTCCACGACCGCGTCGAACAGTTCCTCGTCGTCCATCCGTTCGACATCGACGCCACGCAGGACGGTGGTGTCGCGGTCACCGATGCCCAGCTCTTCGGCGATCGCCTCGGCCGTGACGGCGTGGTCTCCGGTGATCATGACGACCCGGATGCCGGCCTGCCGGCAACGTTCGATCGACTCCTGCACCCCCTGTCGCGGTGGGTCCTGCATCCCGACGAGGCCGGTCAGCCGGAGGTCCTCCGGCTCCGGCGGTGCACCCGGGTCGATGTCGCTGGCGGCCTGCTCCAGTCGCCGTTCGGCGGTGGCCAGGACGCGCAGCCCGTCGCCGGCCATGTCCCCGGCGATGGTCAGCACCTCCTCGGCGTCGAGCGCTGGATCGTCGTCCGTTGCTCCGTCGGCCGTCCAGCGTGTCCGGCACAGCTCGATGATGCGTTCGGGGGCACCCTTGACGCGCAGGACGGGCCCGTCCTCATCGGTCACGACGGCGGAGTAGCGCAGCTCGGACTCGAAGGGCACGAAGGCCAGCGCCGGCGTGGTCTCGCGCACCTCGGTGAGATCGAGACCGACCTGCTTGGCCGCGACCAGCAGGGCGGTCTCCGTCGGATCGCCACGATGCTCGATCGATCCGTCGGGAGCCTCCGCGATGTCCGCTTCACTGGTGAGCACCGCGGTGCGCAAGCAGGTGAGCAGCGCACCGTCCGGTCGCTGCTCGACCTGCGAGGCGGCCGCCTCCAGCTCATCGTCGTCGGACTCGAAGGTCACCTTCCCGTCCGGCGTCCAGGCTCGAAGCGCGGTCATCCGGTTCTCGGTCAGCGTCCCGGTCTTGTCCGAACCGATCACGTCGGTGCTGCCGAGGGTCTCCACCGCCGGGAGCGAGCGGATGATGGCGTTGCGCTGCGCCATCCGGTGCACCCCGAGTGCCATCGCCACCGTGAACGCGACCGGCAGCCCCTCGGGCACGACGGCGACCGCTAGGGCGACCGCGGTGAGGAACATGTCGGAGATCGGTTCCCCGAGCGCGACACCGAGCGTGAACGCGACGACGGTCGACGCCAGGACGGCCACCGCCACGATGTTCGCGAAGCGGTGCATGCGCTGCTGCAGAGGTGTCTGTGGTCGCTGCTCCGTCTGGATGCTCTCCGCGATCGCCCCGAGCTCGGTGTCCCCGCCCGTCGCCACCACGACACCGACCCCACGTCCACTCACCACGGAGGTGCCCATGAACACCATGGAGCCTCGCTCTGCCGCCAGGGTGTCCACCGGATCGGGGTCGGTGGTCTTGCGGGTCGGCTGGCTCTCCCCGGTCAGCAGCGATTCGTCGGCATCCAGGGTGGTCGCACGCCACAGGCGCAGGTCCGCGGGTACGCGGCTCCCGGAGGTCAACAGGACCACGTCGCCGGGGACGAGCTGGGTGGCCTCCACCTCCCGCTCCCGGCCACCCCGCCGCACGGTCGCCGTGGGCGCAGCCAGCTGCATCAGTGCGTGGACGGACCGGTCCGCCTTGCGTTCCTGGATGAAGCCGATGATCGCGTTGATCACCAGCACGGCGGCGATCACTCCGGCGTCGGTGTACTCGTCGATGGCGATCGTGATGACGAAAGCCACGAGCAGGATGTAGATGAGGGGGCTCTTGAACTGCGAGAGCAGCAGGTCGAGGTTGCTCCGACGCTCGTCGCGTCCGAGTTCGTTCGGGCCGTACCGCTCGAGCCGTTCGGTGACGTCCTGGTCGTCCAACCCGCCCTGCGGGTCCACCTCCAACCGCTGTGCGACGGCCGCGGCATCGTCGGCATGCCAGGGTCGGGGATCGGTGGAGGTCGATGTGGGGTCGGTCATCGACACGGCATACCTCCGGAACGGCTCAGCACGAGGCGGCACCAGGCCACGGGGTGGCGTGGTGATCTTGATGAGCACGCTACGGGGGGCTGATCCGGGCGGAAAGGTCCGGAGGTCCTCTCGTCGTGGGTCGCCCGTCGGGACCGTCGAACCAGCGGTCAGGGCCGTCCTGCTCTGTCGATGTCGTCGCGCATGGGTGACCGTCGATGGTGTCGTGGCCTGCTGCGCTGGTACCGCCAGCGATCCCCCGATCGCAGCCACGAGGAGCAACCGCATGCGAGCAGCTGTCGTGACGGGTTTCGGTCAACCACTGGAGATCCAGGACCGCCCCGTCCCCACTCCCGGACCCCACCAGGTCCTCGTCCGTATGGAAGCCTCAGGCCTGTGCCACACCGACATCCACGCGTGGCGTGGCGACTGGCCCGTCAAACCGACCCCGCCCTTCATCCCCGGCCACGAGGGTGTCGGCCTGATCGAAGCCGTCGGATCCGAGGTCACCCGCGTAGCCGAGGGCGACCGTGTCGCGATCCCGTGGCTGGCCACCGCCTGTGGCACCTGCGAGCACTGCGTCGCCGGCTGGGAGACCTTGTGCGAGTCGCAGGAGAACTCGGGTTACTCCGTCGACGGCTCCTACGCCGAGTACGCGCTCGCCGACAGCCGCTACGTCGGGCTCGTGCCCGATGGTGTCTCTCCCATCGAGGCTGCGCCACTGACCTGCGCCGGAGTGACCACCTACAAGGCGGTCAAGGTGGCTGGCACCCGGCCGTCCGACCTGGTCGCGGTGTTCGGCATCGGCGGCCTGGGCCACCTCGCCCTGCAGTACGCGAAGATCGCCGGCGCGAGCGTGGTCGCGGTCGACCTGTTGGACAGCAAGCTCGCACTCGCGACGCGGCTCGGAGCCGACCACACGGTCAACGCGGCCGAGCAGGACCCGGTCGAGGTGATCCAGGACCTCGGCGGGGCGGACCAGGCGGTCTGCCTGGCCGTCTCCCCGCGCGCCTTCGAGCAGGCCTTCGCGTCGCTGAAGCGGGGCGGGACCCTGTCGATGGTGGCGCTGCCCGCGGACAACGACATGACCCTGCCGATCTTCGAGACGGTCCTGAAGGGCATCACCGTCCAGGGTTCGATCGTCGGGACGCGCAACGATCTGCAGGAGGTGTTCGAACTGCATGCGCAGGGTCGCACCAAGGTCGAGTATCAGACCCGTGACCTGGCCACCGTCAACGAGGACTTCGAAGCGGTCGAGCGCGGCGATGTCGACGCTCGGCTCGTCTTCGACTTCTGAGACGCGCTGACCTGCGCTCCCGGCGGCCCGGGGCGCAGGTCACGGTGATCGACCGTCGGTCTTCCTCCGGCGCTCGGCGAGACGTACCGCCAACGCTGCGATGATCCAGCCCCAGGCGAGGTAGATGCCCTGGAGCGGGCTGAACGGAGGTCCCAGGACCGCCACCTGGACCAGGAGCCAGGTGACGAGCGCCAACCCGACGACCAGGTGGCCGACCTCGGCCCAGCGGTGTCCGCGGAGCGCGGCCAGCAGCACGACCGTCGGGATCAGCCCGTTGACCACAGCCAAGGCAAGGCCCGCCAGGAGGAGCGAGCCGAGCGGTAACAGCCCGACAGCTCGACCGAGGTCCAGCCGGCCGGAGATCAGTCCGATCGCTCCGAGGTAGGCGGTGGTCGCCAGCAGGGCTTCGGACCACAGGATCGCCCGTTCCAGGAGGGATCGGCGAGGAACGTCGACGACGTGCGAGGTGGTTCGCGTCATGGCCTCAGCATCGACCAGGATGGTCCGTAGCTCCAGGGTCGCAGGTCCCTTGGTCGCATGGCCTGCGTCCGCGTTCCTATCCTGACCGGTCGACCGGGAGGACGACGGGATGGCACACGCAGCGGTGATCGACGGGTCGCCGATGACCACGGACGGACCGGAGCGGGAACTGCTCGATCCGGCGACGGGTCAGCCCACGGTCCGGCTGTACGACGCGACGCCCGCGGACCTCGACCGGGCCGTCGCGGCGGCGGCCGCCGCGGGTCGGGGCGACTGGGGCGCGACCACGCCTGGCGAACGTGCCTCGCTGCTGTTGCGGTGGGCCGATCTGCTCGAGGCACACACGGACGAACTGACCGACCTGGAGGTGGCGGACACCGGCAAACCCGTGGCGACCTTCGCGGAGGGGGAGCTGCCCTTCGCGCTGGACAACCTCCGGTTCTTCGCCGGGGCGGCGCGGTCGCTGGCGGGCACGGGGACCGGGTCGTTCACGCGCGGCTACACCTCGCTGATCACGCGCGCACCGGTCGGCGTCGTCGGCGCCATCACGCCGTGGAACTTCCCGCTGATCATGGCGATCTGGAAGCTCGGACCGGCGCTCGCGGCCGGGTGCACGGTGGTGCTCAAACCCGCCCCCGCGACCCCACGGACCTCCCTGCGGTTGGCGGAGATCGCCACCGAAGCGGGGCTGCCGCCAGGGGTCGTGAACGTGGTCGCCGGGGGTGATGACCTGGGTCACGAGATCGCGGCACATCCGGACATCGACATGGTCACGCTCACCGGATCGACCGCGACGGGCCAGGCGGTCATGGCGGCAGCAGCCCCGACCGTCAAGCGGCTGCACCTGGAGCTCGGCGGGAAGGCCCCGGCGCTGGTGTTCGAGGATGCCGACCTCGCCGCAGCGGCGGGGGCCATCGCGATGGGGGCCACCTACAACACCGGGCAGGACTGCACCGCCGCGACGCGGGTCCTGGTCCAGCGTGTTGTCCACGACGAGGTGGTGGACGCCCTGGCGGAGCAGCTCCGGGCGATCCGGGTCGGGGCACCTCGCGACCCGGAGACCGACATCGGGCCGCTGATCTCCACGGCGCACCGTGACCGCGTCCATGGGTTCGTGACGGACGCCGTCGCTGCAGGAGCGCAGCTGGTGTGTGGCGGGAAGGTCCCGGACGGACCGGGGGCGATGTACCCGCCCACGCTCGTGACCGGCAGCGACCCCGCTCACCGGATCGTCCAGGACGAGGTCTTCGGGCCGGTGCTGGTGGTGCTGCCGGTCGACGACGAGGAGCAGGCGATCGCGGCCGCGAACGACGTGCGTTACGGGCTGGCGTCATCCGTGTGGACCCAGGATGGTGCGCGCGGTCTGCGGGTCGCCGGGGAGCTGCGTACGGGTGTCACCTGGATCAACGACCACCTGCCGATCGCGTCCGAGGCGCCCCACGGCGGCGTGAGATCCTCCGGGTTCGGGTCCGACCTGTCGGAGGAGGCCGTGCTCGCCTACTCGGTACCTCGCCACGTCATGGTCAAGCACCAGGTGCCGGATCAGCATGACGGGTTCCGGCCCGCGTGACACCCTGGAGGCCGTCGAGACGCGAGGTGGTCGATGACCGAGCGCAAGCCGCCGGAGGCGAGCGTGGGCAGCTGGGTGGAGTTCCAGATCCGCCGGGCGCAGGCGCGTGGTGAGTTCGACGACCTGCGTGGCCACGGCAAGCCGATCCGGGACCTCTACGAGCCCCACGACGAGCTGTGGTGGGTCAAGCGCAAGCTGCGTGACGAGAACGTCTCGGTCGTGCCACCGGCGCTGCAACTACGCCGCGACGTCGAGCAGCTCCGGGGGTCGCTGCCCTCCATCCCCTCCGAGCGCCGTGTGCGCGAACTGGTGGCGGACGTGAACGAACGCATCCTCACCCAGAACCGGACCACGACCACGGGGCCCGCTACCTCGCTGATGCCACTGGATGTCGAGCGGGTCGTGGAGGAGTGGCGGGCGGCCCGCGAGGGCACTACGCGGTGAAGGGTTCCTCGGGCACCACGATCCAGGCGATCAGGTAGGCCAGGACCGCCGACCCGGCGAACAGGATCGCCACGACGGTGATCAGCCGGACCACCGTCGGGTCGAGGTTGAAGTAGTGGGCGATACCACCGCAGATGCCCGCGATCATGCGATCGTCGCGGGAACGGTACAGGCGCTTCGGTGCGCCGGTGGAGGCGTCGCTCATCGGGGCTCCTGATCGGCGGGGGAGGGACCTGGCACGGTAGGGCAGGGAACCAGCAGGGGCCGGTGGACGTCCGACCGGTGATGGATGGCGACCGGGGAGATGCGACGATGGCGGCCAGCGAAGCTGAGCGTGACAAGCCGACACGACGCGGCCGACGGGGCCGCATGCTGGTCATCGTGGGAGCGCTCGCCGTCACCCTCGTGGCGTGCGGCGGGACGCCTGAGCTGGATCGTCCGACGATCGAGGGTGGTGCCGGCGCCCCGGACGGGGCAGCCGACGTCACCTGCCGTCCGGCGTTGGCCCCGGACGACCCCCACCCGGTCCGTGACGGCGCTCACGGCCAGCACCCCGACCTCAGGGACATCGACGCGACGGTCGAGCCGCTGATGGCCGCGCTCGACGGCGAGTACCGCGACGTGGCCGGCGGCCTGTGGCTCGATCAGGCGACCGGTGAGGTCGTGGTCATGCTGACCGATCCGGACATCCTGCCCGAGCTGCGCGAGCTCGTCGCCCGACCCGAGCTGGTGACCTGCATGGACGCGACCTCCAGCCAGGCGGAGCTCGAACGCCTCCAGCGCGCCGCGAACGAGGCGCTCACCGGCCCGGGGACCACCGGCATCGACACCGTCGCCAACCGGGTCGAGGTGGAGGTCGAGGAGGATCCCGACGAGGTGCGGGCTCGATTGGTGGAGCGGGTGGGCGAGGACGCGCTCGCCGCCGTGTCGATCCGCCTCCCGGCCTGTGCGGAGGTCGAACCGGTGCCGGAGCATGGCACCGAACTGCCCGGAGGCGCCTCCACCTGCGGCGGCATGATGGCGCTGACCGGCGGCACGTTGACGGGTGACGAGGCGTGCGTCTGGCTCGAGCTGGACACCGGAGAGCAGGTCGGGATGGTGTGGCCCCGTGGCTGGTGGTTCGATGCCGACGGTGTCGTCCACGATCACCAGGGCGCAGCTCTGGCGCAGATCGGTGACCAGGTCGCGGTCGGTGGTGGCTTCGGGACGCCCGGCGCACCTGGGTGTGGCCCTGACGACGAGGGCCGCTGGGTGGTTGCGAGCCTCGCTTCGGACGGGTAGCGCCGGTCACAGTGGCACGGTCGCCTCCGTCCGGTACCGGGCCGGTCCCCGTCCCAGCTCGGAGCGCCACAGCTCCACCTTCGCGGGTCGCCAGGACGGCGTCGGCAGGCTCTGGCACGCCTCGACCAGCTCCGACGAGATGGGCCGTCGCCCCGCCCGTGCCAGGGTCAGGTGGGCACGGAGCGGCTTGGGATCGATCCTGAGCCCGGTGGCGGTCAGTCGCTCCCGGATGCTGCCGGCCAGGGCGGCCAGCGAGCCGGGAGGTTCGTCCTCGATCCCGACCCACAACACGCGACGTCCGAAACGCCCGACGCCGCGGCACCGCAGGGTGTCGGGGGGCGGTCCGTGGTCGGCCTCGCGTTGCGCGGCGACCGCCACCTCCAACGCCGCCGTGACCTCCGGCACACGGGCATCCTCCACCGTGCCGAGGAACGCGAGCGTCAGGTGCCACCCCTCCGATCGCGTCCAGCGACGGCCCTCACGCAGGTCGGGTTGGTCGGGCAGCGCGGCGACGAGCTGACGTCGCACGTCCCCTGGGAGCGGCAGCGCGACGAACCTGCGAGCAGATGGCTCTCCAGGTCCGTCTGGTCCCGACCCCGTCACAGCTGGATGGAGGCGATCCGGGCGACGGCGTCGTCCACGATCGCCGGGGCGGTGGCCAGGTTGACCCGGACGTGCCCGGTACCGCCGGTCCCGAAGTCCAGCCCGGGGTTGACGGCCAGCCGTGCCTTCTCCCGGAGCAGGGTCGCGGGGTCGTCACCGAATCCCGCCTCCCGCAGGTCCACCCACGCGAGGTAGGTGGCCGCCCCGGGCCGGTACCGGGCGTCAGGGACCTGAGCGGCCAGCGCCTCCGCGAAGCGCGTGCGGTTGTCCACGATCATCGCGATCGCGGCGTCCAGCCACCCCCGGGCATCGCGGAACGCTGCCGTATGCGCGATGGTTCCGAGGTGGCTGGCGCCGTGGGTCACCACCTCGGGGATCTGTGCCCGGCGATCCGCCACCTCGTCACCGAAGACCGCGATCGCCGCCTTGAGTCCCGCCAGGTTCCAGCCCTTCGACGCGGACTGCAACGCGATCCCGCGGTCACCGCCGGGAACCGTGAGGTACGGCACGAAGTCCGCGCCGGGCAACACGAGCGGAGCGTGTATCTCGTCCGCCACGACCTGTACGGCGAACCTCGCCGCCAGCTCGGCGACGGCGGCCAGTTCCTCGCGGGTGTGCACCGTGCCCGTCGGGTTCTGCGGGTTGCACAGCAGCAGGGCCGCGGGCCCCTCCGCGGTCGCGTCCGCGAAGGCGCGCTCCAGGCCATCGAGGTCGAGTCTCAGGTCACCGTCCAGAGGTGCCTCGACGATGCGGCGGCGGTGGTGGTGCAGGAAGCCGAAGAACGGGGGATAGACCGGCGGGGTGACGACCACCGCGTCGCCGGGTCCGGTGACGGTGCCGAGGGCCTCCATCGCGCCCTGCATGACGTCGGGCACGAGCAGCGCCTGCTCGGGGGCGATCCGCCAACTCCAGCGGTCCTCGGCGAACCCGCGCAAGGCGTCGATGTAGGGCGACGCGACCGCGTAGCCCGTATCGCCGGTGGTCATCGCGTGGGCCACGGCGGCCAGGACCTCGTCGGACGGGTGGGCGTCCATCTCCGCGACCCACAGGGGCAGCACGTCGTCGTCGAACACGCGCCACTTGGCGCTCGCCCGCCGACGGAGGACGTCGAGGGGCACGTCGAAGGGGAAGGGCGGTGGCGGGATGCTCATGCCGACCCACCCTAGGGCTGCGGGTGGGATCACGTCAGGTCGACCAGCACGTCCGGACGGTGGCCATGGGCGGCCGGCACCCGTTAGCGTCGGGCCGACGCCGGGGTGCCCCGCGACCCCAGCCGAACAGCCGCCCGCAGCCCGACACGGTGACCAGGAGACCTCACGATGGGAAGCGATCCGGAGCGCACACCGTCCTCACCTGCGGACGTGGAGGAGCTCGTTCAGCGTGCCCGGGAACTCGTCGGCCGGTTGACGGTCACCGAGAAGGCCTCGCTGTGCTCGGGGCACGACGCCTGGACGACCCCCGCACTCGACCACGTCGGCATCCCCTCGGTCACGGTCGCGGATGGCCCGCACGGGGTTCGCAAGCCGGCCGCCGGGTCCGGGAACTTCGGACTGTCGGCCTCCCTGCCCGCCACCTGCTTCCCGACGGCGTCCGCGCTGGCCGCCACGTGGGATCGGGAGCTGCTCCACGCGGTCGGGGTAGCGATCGCGGAGGAGTGCCGCGCGCAGGGGGTCGACGTGCTGCTGGGGCCGGGTGCCAACCTGAAACGGTCCCCGCTGTGCGGACGCAACTTCGAGTACCTCTCCGAGGACCCGTACCTCACCGGGGAGCTCGCGGCCGCGTTCATCACCGGGGTCCAGTCGCGTGGGGTCGGGACCTCGCTGAAGCACCTGGCGGCCAACAACCAGGAGTTCCGTCGGATGACGATCGACGTCGTCGCGGACGAACGCAGCCTCCGGGAGCTCGAGCTCGCCGGGTTCGAGCGTGCCATCCGGCAGGCGCAGCCCTGGACCGTCATGGGTAGCTACAACCGGCTCAACGGCACCTACGCCTGCGAGCACCCGTGGCTCCTGACCGAGGTCCTGCGCGACCAGTGGGGCTTCCACGGCATCGTGATGACCGATTGGGGGGCGACCAACGACCGTGTCGCCGGCCTGGTTGCCGGCTGTGACCTGCAGATGCCCGGTCCCGCTGCGGAAGCGGATGCGAGGCTGGCCAGGGAGGTCGACGTCGGCGACCTGGACGACGCGACCCTCGACGCGACGGCGGTGCGGATGGTCGCCCTGGCCCTGCGCGCCGAGGCGGGCCGTCAGGTGTCGGGCGGGTCCGGTGACGACCGGGCCGATGACCACCATGCCTTGGCACGGCAGGTCGCGGCGGAGGTCGTGGTCCTGTGTCGCAACGTCGATGACGCCCTCCCGCTGCGCGACGGCGACCGGGTGGCGCTGATCGGTGAGCTCGCGGACCGTCCCCGCTTCCAGGGCACCGGCAGTTCCCGGGTCAACCCGACCCGCGTCGACACCCTGCGTGACGAGCTGGTGGGCGCACTCGGTGCCGACCGGGTGAGCTACCAGCCCGGCTACCACGATCCGTCGGCGATCGACGCCGCGCGTGTCGAAGCCGCCCTGACCGCTGCAGGAGACGCGGACGTGGCCGTGGTCTGCGTCGGTCTGCCCGACGTGTACGAGAACGAGGGCGAGGACCGCGCCGACCTGCGTCTGCCCGCCAGCCACGACCACCTGGTCGCCGCGCTCGCGGCACAGCACGATCGGGTCGTGGTCGTCCTGGTCAACGGGGCGCCGGTGACGATGCCCTGGGTCGAGGACGTCGAGGCGGTCGTCGAGGGCTACCTCGGCGGTCAGGCGGGCGGCGGCGCGCTGGCCGACGTCCTGACCGGCGCGGTCAACCCCAGCGGCCATCTGGCAGAGACCTTCCCCCGCCACCTCGACGACGTTGCGGCACAACGCAACTACCCGGGTGGTCCGAACACCGTCGAGTACCGCGAAGGCCTGTACGTCGGCTACCGCTTCCACGACACCGTCGACGGCGACGTCCTGTTCCCGTTCGGCCACGGGTTGTCCTACACCACCTTCGAGGTCGGTGAGGTGGCGCTCGACCGCACCGAACTGGCCCCCGACGACCTGGCTGAGGGAACCATCGTCACGCTCTCCGCCGAGGTCACCAACACGGGAGACCGGGCCGGGAAGGTCGTCCCGCAGGTCTACGTCCGGGACAGCGAGGCAGCCGTCCACCGGCCCGACCGGGAGCTGAAGGGTTTCGCGAAGGTGGCCCTGGCGCCGGGGGAGTCGACGCGGGTCGACGTGCCCCTCGACCACCGGGCGTTCGCCTACTGGCACCCCGACCACCGGGACTGGGTGGTCGAGCCGGGACGGTTCGAGGTGCTCGTGGGGCTGTCCTCCCGCGACCTGCGCGGAGGTGCCGAGCTCACGCTCACGGGCGATCCCCTACCGGTGCGCGACGAGCCGCGGGTCTACCGACAGCCGCCGCGCTACCTCGATGTCGACCTGACCTCGTTCAGCGCGCTGCTGGGCCGCACGCCTCCCGACAACCCGGGGTTCCTCCGGCCCTATGACCGCAACACGCCCATCGCGGCGACGGCGACCAGCCCCGCGGGCAAGGCCCTGGTCAAGGCCGTGGAGGCGCGCGTCCGTCGGCAGTTCGAGGACCGGCCGGAGAACCAGCCGCTGATCCGTGCCATGGTCGAGGAGGCCCCCCTGCGCACCCTCCTGATGGGTGGGATGCGCGAGGACGAACTCGACGGGATCATCGACCTGGTCAACGGGCGGTTCCTGCCGGGCGGCGACCGGCTGCTGCGCACGCTGTGGGACCGCTACGGGCCGGGCTAGAGCCGTGGTGGCTCGTCGTCGTCGGAGCGGTTCGACCACCCGGCGGTCGCCCAGTAGCCGAGCACCGAGCCGGCGGCGATCCCGACGATCAGCAGGACGAAGCCGAAGCCCCGCTCGAAGAACACCGCGATGAACAGGGCCAGCAGGGCGGCCACCAGCGTCACCGCGAGCACGATGAACAGCCGGGGCGGGTAGCCGCCGCGGTCGTCCTCCATCCGCACCTCTAACGATCGCGGACCAGCACCGTAGCGTCGTCGATCAGGCATCGGGCCGGACCGGTCGAACGGGGAGGTCAGCTGCGGCAGATCTCGACCAGGTGGTCGACGGCGCTGTCGACGGCGACCTCGTCCCGGTCGCCGCTGGCGCGGTCGCGGACCTCGATCATGCCGTCCGCCAGGCGCTTGCCGACCACCACGATCGTCGGGATCCCGATCAACTCGGCGTCCTTGAACTTCACGCCGGGGCTGGCCTTGCGGTCGTCCAGGAGCACGTCCAGGCCCACTGCGTCCAGGTCGGCGGCGAGCTGTTCCGCGGCGGCGACGACCTGCTCGTCCTTCCCGGCGATGACCAGGTGGACGTCGGCAGGAGCGACGATCCGTGGCCAGCACAACCCGAGCTCGTCGACGGTCGTCTCCGCGATCGCGGCCACCGCGCGGGACACGCCGATGCCGTAGGACCCCATCGTCACCGTGACGAGCTTGCCGTTCTCGTCGAGCACCTTGAGGTCGAGCGCTTCGGCGTACTTGCGGCCCAGCTGGAAGATGTGGCCGATCTCGATGCCGCGGGCGATCTCGAGCGGTCCCGACCCGTCGGGGGCGGGGTCGCCGTCGCGGACCTCGGCGGCCTCGATCGTGCCGTCGGGGGTGAAGTCCCGGCCGCACACCAGGTCGAAGACGTGCCGGCCGGGTTCGTTGGCGCCGGTCACCCAGCGGGTGCCCTCGACGATCCGAGGGTCGGCGAGGTAGCGGACCCCCGAGGCCGAGTCCTCGCCGAGCGCCGCCGGCCCGATGTAGCCCTTGACCAGCGCCGGGTTGGCGTCGAAGTCCGCGTCGGTGAAGGGCTCGACGCGGGCCGGTTCGACCTGCGCGGCCAGACGCTTGTCGTCGACATCACGGTCCCCGGGCACGGCGACCGCCAGGGGGGTGCGGGTGCCGTCGGGGTAGGTGAGCATGACCAGGACGTTCTTCAGCATGTCGGCTGCGGTCCAGGGCCGGTCCTCACGCGGTAGGTGGGCGTTCGCGTGGTCGACCAGCGTGGCGATCGTCGGCGTGTCGGGAGTGTCCTCGACGTGGGCGGTCGGGACATCGTCGTAGGGCAGCGGGTCGGGGACCGGGGTGGCGACGGCTTCGGCGTTCGCGGCGTAGCCGCCGGGTGAGCGCACGAAGGTGTCCTCGCCGACCGGGGTGGGGCAGAGGAACTCCTCGCTGCGCGAGCCGCCCATCGCGCCGGACATGGCGTCGACGATCACGTAGTCGAGCCCCAGCCGGTCGAAGGTGGCGATGTAGGCCGCGCGGAGCTGCTCGTAGGACGCCCCCAGGCCGGCGTCGTCGACGTCGAAGGAGTAGGAGTCCTTCATGACGAACTCGCGGGCGCGGAGCAGCCCGGCGCGCGGGCGAGCCTCGTCGCGGTACTTCGTCTGGATCTGGTAGATGGACAGCGGCAGGTCCTTGTACGACGAGTACAGGTCCTTGACCAGCAGCGTGAACAGCTCCTCGTGGGTGGGGCCCAGCAGGTGGTCGTTGCCGCGGCGGTCCTGCAGCCGGAACAGCGTGTCGCCGTACTCCTCCCAGCGGCCGGTCGCCTCGTAGGGCTCGCGGGGGAGCAGGGCCGGGAAGTGCACCTCCTGGGCGCCCATCCGGTCCATCTCCTCGCGGATGATCTGCTCGACCTTGCGGTACACGACGTAGCCGAGCGGCAGCCACGAGTGCAGGCCGGATCCGGCCCGGCGGATGTAGCCGGCTCGGACCAGGGCGGTGTGCCCGGGCAGCTCGGCGTCGGCGGGGTCGTCGCGCAGGGTGCGCAGGAACAGGCTCGACAGGCGACGTAGCACGGTCTGGTCTCCAGGGACGTCGAGGTGGCGGCCGCCACGACCCGTGGACCCTACAGACCCGGCGCGGACCCCGGCGAACGCCGCGGGGCCGGGTGACCCGGTCCGTGTCCGTTCCGCCGTATCCTTCCTCCGCCTGGTTCCGTCTCCGTCTGCATCGATCGTGCGTCGACGGGCCGGAGCGGCCACCTCGACGTCCCTCCTGGCGTCCATGCGACGTCCCCTGCCTGCGAGTCCCCCGTGCGCACCCTGATCCGTGTCCTGGCCGCCCTCGTGGCGCGGGTGCCGTGGTGGGTGCTGGGGGTCACGGTGCTGGCGACGGTCGTGTTCGCCCAACTGGCGACGACCCTGGAGGAGGCCAGCGGGCAGCAGGGGTTCTCGCCGGAGTCCGAGGAGATCGACGCCTCCGAGCGGATCGGCGAGCTGTTCGGTGAGGAGTCGACCCAGACCGTGATGCAGATCGTCGTGCGTGCGACCGCCGGGGACGTGCTCACGGCCGACGCGGTCCGGGTGGTCGAGGAGGTCAGCGCGGCGATCGCGGACAGCGACGCGGCGACGGCCATCTCCTCCGACCCGCAGCAGCCGGGGATCGTGAGCTACCTGGAACCGGTCCAGCAGGCCGCCGCCCAACAGGGGATCGATCTCCGGGATCTGGACGACGACGCCGTCGCCGAACTGTACGACCGGGCGGTCGCATCCGGGGCTGAGGAGCTCGGGTTCGTCACCCAGCTGGTCCCGGAGGGTGGCGAGCGGCCGACGGTCGGGCTGGTCCTGGTGTTCATCGACTCGGACGCGGACATCGACGGCCAGATCGACCGCGAGGCAACGATCGCCCGCGCTGCCCGCTCGGTCGACACGGGCCCGGACCTGGAGGTGCGGCCCTTCAGCTTCGCGCTGCTGTTCGAGGACGACGACTGGTTCCTGGGTGAGCTGATCCGGCTGTTCCTGACCGCGTTCGCGATCATCGTCGGCGTCCTGCTCTTCGTGTACTGGATGAAGCCCCGCGGAGGCCGCTGGGGCGCGTCGATCCGGCGGACCCTGGCCGACATGAGCGTCACGATGGCGACCATCATCATCGTGGTGCTGTGGATGAACGGGATCGGGGCGCTGCTGCAACGCCTCGGGATCCTGGGGCCGTTGACCGAGGTCGGACAGATCGTGCCGATCCTGTTGATCGGCCTGGGGGGGGACTACGGCATCCACCTGACCTCCCGCTACCGCGACGAGGTCGGACTCGGACGCGGCGTCGACGGGGCGATGAGCCGCGCGATCGGGACCGTCGGCATCGCGTTGGTGCTGGCGACGGTGACCACGGCGATCGGGTTCCTCACCAACGTGGTCAACCCGATCCCTGCGCTGCGCGACTTCGGGATCCTCGCGGCGCTCGGGATCACGGTCGCCTTCGTGCTGATGCTCACCTTCGTTCCCGCGCTGCGCACCGTGCTCGATCGGCGGGCCGAACGCGCGGGACGGCTCCCGGTGGAGGGGATGGGTGCAACCCGTGAACGCCTGCTCCCCAACGTGGTCGCGCGGACGTCGATCCTGGCGGAGAAGGCACCGGTCCCGACACTGGTGGTGTTCGCGGTGCTGGGGGGACTCGGTTACGTCGGGCTCACCAACCTGTCGACCGAGTTCTCCTTCACCGACTTCCTGCCCGAGGACGCGGAGATCGTGGAGACGATCGACATCATCGACGAGGAGTTCGGCGGCGGGTTCGGGGAGACCACCCAGGTCCTGATCGAGGGCGACGACCTGGCGACCCCGACGGTGTTCAACGCCATGGCGGACGCGGTCGACGACCTGGCGGACACCCCAGGTGTGCTCACCGTGCCGACCGCCCAGGGCGAGGCAGCGCAGGCCATCTCGCCGGTATCGCTGGTCCAGCAGCTGCTGGCGCCCGGTCCCGACGGCACACCGGGCGACCCTGACCTGGCCCGAGAGCTGATCGCTGCGGGCTACGACCCGCAGACCGGCCGGGTCGACGCTGACGCCGACGTCGAGGCGATCCTTCGCCTGACGGCGACGGCGGATCCGGAAGCCCACGACGCCGTGGTCGCCCGCGATGGCGACGCCGTGATCGCGACGCTGATCGACATCAACACCCGGGCGGGGGACCGCGGGGCTCTGGCGC
>PWTE01000030.1 GCA_003563915.1 Nitriliruptoraceae bacterium | reverse complement strand
CCACGACCGCGGCGCTCCGCCTGGCGAAGCCGGTCGGCCGCAACCCGCGTGAGGTCGCGCAGGACATCCTCGACCACCTCGAGGTGCCCGAGGTCGTCGAGGAGGTCTCGATCGCCGGTCCCGGGTTCGTCAACTTTCGCCTGTCCCACCGCTACCACGAGGACCTGGTGCGTCGGATCGTGGCCGAAGGTCAGACCTACGGCCGGTCCGGCAAGGCCGAGGACCTTCGTGAGACCGTCAACGTGGAGTTCGTCTCCGCTAACCCGACCGGGCCGCTGCACGTCGGTGCCGGGCGGTGGGCCGCCACCGGCGACGCGATCGCGGCGCTGGTCGAGGCGGCCGGCGACGTCGTCATCCGCGAGTACTACGTCAACGACGCGGGGGAGCAGATCCGTCGCTTCGGTGAGTCGGTCGTGCTGGTGGCCACTGGACAGGAACTCGGCGACGAGCACTACAAGGGCCACGCTATCCGCGAGATCGCCGAACAGCTCCGCGCCGAGCACGGCGACGCCCTGTTCGAGGTCGGCGACGACGATGGCGAGGTAGCCGGGTTCACCGGCGCCGTCGAACACCAGGGCGGGCGGCTCGACGACGGCGAGGTTGCGATGACGGCGGATGGCCGGGTCCACCCGGGCGTCGCCGCGCGCGTCGGGGTGCTCGGGGTCGAGGCGATGCGGCAGCGCATCGAGGACGTGCTCCACCAGATGGGGGTCGATTTCGACGTCTGGTTCTCGGAGCGTGAGGGCCTCCACCAGACCGGCGCCGTCGACGCCACCGTCGCGGAGCTGAAGGAGCGTGGGGAGGCCTACGAGGCCGACGGGGCCCTGTTCCTGCGCACCACCGACCACGGCGACGACAAGGACCGCGTGCTGGTCCGCTCGGACGGACGGCCGACCTACTTCGCCGCCGACTGCGCCTACCTGCGCGACAAGTGGTCCCGCGCCGATCGCCTCTACTACCTGCTGGGCGCGGACCACCACGGCTACGTGGTCCGGCTCAAGGCCGCCGCGGCCTGCCTCGGCATCCCTCCCGACCGGGTCGAGATCCGCATCGGCCAACTGGTCAACCTCCTCCGTGACGGTGAGCCGGTGCGCATGTCCAAGCGCGCCGGCGAGACCGTCGACCTCGACGAGGTGATCGACGAGGTCGGCGTCGACGTCGTGCGCTACCACTTCCTGCGACAGGGGCTGGACTCGGCGATCGACTTCGACCTTGCGATCGTCGCGGCCCAGTCGATGGAGAACCCCGTCTACTACGTGCAGTACGCCCACGCGCGCATCAGCTCGCTGATCCGGATGGCCGACGAGCGCGGGTTCGACCACGGTGAGCTCGGCGACGCGGACCTGACGCTCCTGACGCACCCGGCCGAGCTCGAGCTCCTGACCGCGATGTCGACCCTGCCGCTGGTGGTGGCTGACGCCGCCGAACTGCGGGCCACCCAGCGTCTAGCCCGCTACGCCGAGGAGCTGGCCGGCACCTTCCACCGGTTCTACACCGAGTGCCGCGTGCTGGCGCCCGAGGACCCGGACCGCTCCGCCGAGGAACAGGCGGAGCTCGACGCGGTCGGGCGTGCCCGCTACTGGCTGGCCGTCGCCGCCAAGCAGGTGCTGGCCAACGCCTTGGCGCTGCTGCGCGTCTCCGCCCCCGACCGGATGTAGGGAGCCACGCTGATGCCCGGACCCTGGCCCTTGACCGCCGAGCGCGACGACGCCGGCGTGTTGACGATCGCTGGTGTCGCCGCCACCGACCTGGCGCGCGAGCACGGCACGCCACTGTGGGTGGTCGACGAGGCTGACCTGCGGGAACGCTGCCGCCGCTACCGCGAGGGCTTCCCCGGGGTGGACGTCGCGTACGCGTCGAAGGCGTGGTGCACCGTCGGTGTCCTGCAGATCGTCGCGGAGGAGGGGCTGTGGATCGACGTCGCCTCCGACGGCGAGTTGCACACCGCCCTGGTCGCCGGGGTCGACCCGGCCACGCTGATCCTGCACGGCAACAACAAGTCCGACCGCGAACTCGACCGGGCGCTGGAGGTCGGCGTCGGGCGCATCGTGGTCGACTCCCTCGACGAACTGGAACGCCTGGAGCGGCTCGCCGGGGCACGGGACCACGTCGCGCAGGTGTGGCTCCGCATCACTCCGGGTATCGACGCCCACACCCACGAGTACGTCCGCACCGGTCACGACGACGCGAAGTTCGGCTTCACGCTGTCGCTCGGGCTGGCGGACGAGGCCTTCCGCCGCTGCCTCGACCTCGTCCACGTCGAGGTCGTCGGGGTCCACGCCCACATCGGTTCGCAGATCTTCGGCACCGACCCGTTCATCGCCAACGCCGAGGTGATGCTCGACCTGCTCGCGCGGTGGCGGGACGAGCACGGCGTCGTCCTGACCGAGCTGAACCTCGGCGGGGGGATGGGGATCCGCTACACCCACGAGGACCATCCCGTCGAGGTGGCCCGCTACGGCAAGGCGGTGCTCGAGACCGTCGCCGAGCGGTGTGACGTCCTTGGGTTCCCCCAGCCGCGGCTGGTCGTCGAGCCCGGGCGCGCGATCGTCGGCCCGTCGACGCTCACCCTGTACGAGGTCGGGACGGTCAAGCCGTTGCCCGGGCTGACCACCTGGGTCAGCGTCGACGGCGGCATGAGCGACAACATCCGTCCGGCGCTCTACGACGCCGAGCACGAGGTCGCCCTGGCCAACCGCACGAGCGACGCCGAACCGCACGCTGTGACCGTGGTCGGCAAGCACTGCGAGTCCGGGGACCTCGTCCGTGAGCACGCACCTCTTCCGGGCGATCTGGCGGTCGGCGACCTCCTCGCGGTGGCAGCCACGGGCGCCTACACCGAGTCGATGGCGTCCAACTACAACCGCCTGCCACGCCCGGCCGCCGTGCTCGTCAGGGACGGGCAGGTGCGTCCACTGCTACGACGTGAGAGCCTGGACGACCTCGTCCGCCGGGACATCCCGCTGTCGTGAGCGGGAGCGGCCTCGGATCCACCGCTGGTCGGGTCGAACGGATCGACGACCGACTCGGCCTGGCGGTCTGCCGCGCCTCGCTCTCCGGGCGCACCCTGGTCACCTACGCCCGCGACCACGTCACGGTGCGCACACCGTCACGCCACGACTTCTACGACGGCAACACCCTCGACCTCGAGGCAGCGCCCGACCCCGGGGACGTGGACCGGTGGGTGACCCGGTTCGCCGACACGATCGGGATGCTCGGCGCGCAGCACGTGCAGCTGCGCTGGGAGACGCCGCTGGCACCGGATGCGCCGGCGGCACCACCCGTACCGGACCCTGACCTGGCGGCGGCGTTGGACCGCTGCGGGTTCGGCCTGACACCCGTCACGGTGCTGCTGCTCGATGAACCCGTCGCCCCGCCACCCGCACCCGGGGAGGTCGTCCCCGTCGCGCCGCCCTCCGCCGAGCCCGGCGGGGCGGTCGATCGCCGCTGGCACGCGGCGACCGTGCTGTACCGCTACGAGACCGGCGAGGACCCGGAGGCCTGGCGCGACGTGGACCAGGCGTTCGTCGCCTGGAGCGTGGACGTCCAGCGGGAGCTCGCCTTGGCCGAGCGCTGCCAGCTGTGGCTGACGATGCGGCACGGCGCCCCGGTCGCGCGGCTGCACGTGGTCCACGACGGACAGGGCCTGGCCTGCGTCGAGGACGTGATCGTCCACCCCGTCCACCGCCGTCAGGGCATCGCCGCCACGCTCACCTACCGGGCAGTGGACGCGCACGTCCAGGTCCATGCCGGCAGCCGGGTAGGGATCGCGGCGGAACCGGGATCGGCTGCGGATCGGCTGTGTCGGCGTCTGGGCTTCCGTTCCCACGCCACGGTCTGGACGGCGCGGCGCCTCCCTGGTTGACGCCGGTCGGTGCGTCGGTCCGCGGTCACGTACCGCCTCGAACCCTCCCCGCAGCCTCTGGAGGAGTCCTGGTGTGAAGGTGCTCGTGACCGGTGCGACCGGCTTCATCGGTATGGAGGTGGCGCGACAGCTCAGCTATCGCGGTGAGCGCCCCCGGCTGCTCGTCCGCCGCCCCTCGCGGGCGGCGCTCCTGCGCTCCCTGGACGCCGAGGTGGTGTTCGGCGATCTCCGCGCACCGGCGACGCTGGCCCGTGCGGTGGCAGAGTGCGACGTCGTGATCCACCTGGCGGGTCGTGCGACCTTCGAACCGGCGGCACGTCTTCGAGAGACCTTCCTGGGCGGCACGCAGGCGCTCGCTGAGGCGGCCGCCGCCCAGGGTGTCGGCCGCTTCGTGTTCGCGTCGTCGCTGTTCGTGCACAGGGAGGCCGCTGCGCCGATCACCGCGACGACCCCGCCAGCGCCGGCCATCGACTACGGCCGGGTCAAACTGGCGGTCGAACGGTGGCTCACACGGTTCGGCGCTGAGCAGGACATGACGGTCGGCAGCATCCGCCTCCCGCACGTGTACGGCGCGACCGATCAACTGTTCGCGCGGGTCCGCAGTGGTCGTCTGGTGGTCCCCGGGCGCCGGTCAGCACCGTACGGGCACCTGCATGTCAGCGACGCGGCGCGCGTGCTGATCGCCGCTGCGGAGACCGGCTGGTCGGGCGCCAGCGTCGTCGCCGACCGTGAGCCCGTCGGGTGGGACGACTTCCTCGGCGAGCTCGGCGCGCAGCTCCCGGACCTGCGCATCGTCCGCCTCCCGGCGTCGGTCGCCCGCGCCGGAACGACCGTGCTCGATCCGCTGCTCGCCAAGCGTCGGTCACCGAACCTGTACACCCCGGACACGGTGACGGGGTGGAACCTGTCGTTGCCCGTCGATCCGGAGGCGCTCTGGAGCGAGCTGGGACTGGAACCCGAGCTTCCGAGCTACCGCGAGGGCATCGCCCGCACCTTGGACGACTGCGTGGCCTTCCGCTGGCGCCATCCCCTCCAGGATCGTCGTGTGGCCTGACCCCACCTCCAACCTCGCTCCCGCGCGGCCCCGGTCCGTGGCGTCGCCAGCGGTAGGCTCCAGCGAGGCCGCCCGCAGCGAGACGAGGACCGACCGTGGACCGCGTGATCAGGATCGGCATGCTCGGATGTGGCACCGTCGGTGGCGGGATCGTTCAGATCCTGCACCGCGAGGCCGATGACATCACCGTTCGGACCGGCGCCAAGCTCGAGGTGACCCGCATCGCCGTCCGCGACCTGTCACGTTCCCGGGGACTGCCGGTCCCGGACGAGGTCTACACCGACGACCCCGCCGCGGTCGTCGCCGCCGACGATGTCGATGTCGTCGTCGAGGTCATGGGCGGTATCGACCCCGCGGGCGCGCTGATCCGCCGTGCTCTGGAACTGGGTAAACCGGTGGTCACCGCGAACAAGGAACTGGTCGCGCAACAGGGGCCGGAGCTGTACGCCTCCGCCAAGGCCGCGGGGGTCGACCTCGCGTACGAGGCCGCCGTCGCCGGCGCGATCCCCATCATCAAGCCGCTCAAGGAGTCACTGGCCGGAGACCGGGTCCGGCGTGTCGTGGGCATCCTGAACGGCACCACCAACTACATCCTCACCCGGATGACCGAGGAGGGGGCGTCGTACGAGGACGTGCTCGCCGATGCCCAGGCGCTCGGCTATGCCGAGGCGGATCCGACCGCCGACGTCGGCGGCCACGACGCCGCGGCGAAGTGCGCGATCCTGGCATCCCTCGCCTTCGACACCTCGGTCCACGGCGACGACGTGCATCGCGAGGGCATCGAGAACGTCACCGCCACCGACATCCGCACCGCGGATCGTCTCGGCTACGTGATCAAGCTGATCGGGATCGCCAGCGAGGTCGACGACCAGGTCGCGGTCCGCGTGCATCCGGCCTTCCTACCGAAGGAGCATCCGCTCGCCGCGGTCCGGGACGCGTTCAACGCCGTCTACGTCGAGGCGGAGGCGGCGGGCGAGCTGATGTTCTACGGCCGGGGTGCCGGTGCCGAGCCGACCGGGTCCGCCGTGGTCGGCGACATCATCGACGTCTCGCGCAACCTCCTGCAGACCGCGCGCGGCGCTCACGAATCACACCATCGCGCCAAGCCGATCCGGCCCATCCAGGATCTCACCACGCAGTACTACGTGCTGCTCGACGTGGCCGATCGCTCCGGGGTCCTCGCCGAGGTGGCGACCACGTTCGGCGATCACGACGTGTCGATCGCGCAGGTGTGGCAGGAGGGATCGTCGGAGACCGCGCAGCTCGTCCTGATCACCCACCGCGCCCGAGAAGGGGACCTCCAGGCGACCGTGGACGCGCTCAAGGCCCTCCCGCACGTGCGTAACGTCGCCAGCGTCCTCCGTGTCGAGGCTGAGGTGTTCGCGCAGTGAGTGCTCAGGGGGACGTCCGAGCTGCGAGCACCGGGACGGGGGGCACCCACGTCTGGCGGGGCATCATCGAGGAGTATCGCGACCGCATGCCGGTCAGCGCCGACACGCCGATCGTCACCCTGCGCGAGGGTGGCACCCCGCTGATCCACTCGGAGCACCTGTCGGAGCTGACGGGCTGCGAGGTGCACGTGAAGTTCGATGGGTCGAACCCCACCGGGTCCTTCAAGGACCGGGGGATGACGATGGCGATCAGCAAGGCCAAGGAGGCCGGGGCCGAGGCGGTGATCTGTGCCTCCACCGGGAACACCTCGGCAGCGGCGGCCGCCTACGCGGCGAAAGCCGGGCTCACGGCCGGGGTCATCGTCCCGGCCGGCAAGATCGCGATGGGCAAGCTCGCGCAGGCCCTCGTGCACGGCGCCAAGGTCATCCAGATCGACGGCAACTTCGATCAGGCGTTGACGATCTGTCGTCGCCTGGCCGAGACCTACCCGGTCGAGCTCGTGAACTCGGTCAACCCCTACCGGATCGACGGGCAGCGCACCGGCGCGTGGGAGATCGTGGACCAGCTGGGCCGTGCTCCTGACGTCCACATCATGCCGGTGGGCAACGCCGGCAACATCACCGCCTACTGGCGTGGGTACCGCGAGTACGCCGCGGACGGTCTGACCGGAACGCTCCCGGTGATGCGCGGCTACCAGGCCGCCGGGGCGGCCCCGATCGTGCAGGGTCACCCGGTAGAGAAGCCCCAGACGATCGCGACCGCGATCCGCATCGGCAACCCGGCGTCGTGGGAGCACGCGGTCGCGGCGGCCGAAGAGTCCAGCGGGTCGATCCGCGCCGTGACCGACCGCGAGATCATGGCGGCGTTCCGCCTGATCGCCCGCCACGGGGTCTTCGCCGAGATGGCGTCCGCCGCGTCGGTCGCCGGGTTGCTGCAACTCCAAGAGGCCGGCGAACTCGACCCTGGGCAGGTCGTGGTCTGCGTGCTCACCGGACACGGGCTCAAGGATCCCGAGTGGGCGATCTCGGGTGCCGCAGACCCGGTCACGATCCCGGCCGACGTCGAGGCAGCCGCAGGGGCGCTCGAGCTGCTGTGATCTCTCCGAGGGCAGCGGTCTGTCGCGCGGCACCTCCGCATCCCGGTGGCCTCGCTCCGGCCGGTAGGGAGCGACACTGGCCGGCGGACCGGGGCGGAAGGTCGCCGGTAGTAGGCTCCTGGCTCACCTCCTGCGGTGTGCGCTGCGTCTGGCAGCGCTTGCCGCGCCACCGTCCCCGTACGAGGTCCATCGCGTGCCCGACTTGCGCCACCACACCGTCCAGGTGCCGGCGACCTCGGCGAACCTGGGGCCCGGCTACGACTCGTACGGGCTGGCGTTGACCCTTCACCTCGCGGTCCGAACACGGCCGCGGGAGGCGCAACCCACCCGGGTCATCGCGAGAGGAGAGGGTGCGGGAGACGTTGGCGCCGGTGACGACAACCTGATCTGGCGCGCGTTCGTGCACCTCTGCGACAGCGTCGAGGTCCCGGTCCCGGACGTGGGGCTGGAGGCGGTCAACCGGATCCCGCTCGAGCGGGGTTTGGGGTCGTCGTCGGCCGCGATCGTTGCCGGACTCACCCTTGCCCGGGCCGTGACCGGCGTCCCGGTCGGAGACCGCGACCTGGTGCGGTCGGCGACCGAGATCGAGGGCCACCCCGACAACGTCGCGCCGGCCCTGCTGGGTGGTCTGGTGGTCTGTGCGCGCGACGATACGGGCGAACTGGTGACCCGGCGAGTGAACCCGGCAGCCAGGTTGCGGCCGATCGTGCTCGTACCTCCGACCAGACAGTCCACCTCGGCGGCTCGGGCCGTGCTGCCCGAACAGTTGCCCGTGGAGGAGGTCACGGTGCAGGCGTCGCGGGCGGGACACGTGCTGGGTGCCTTGACCGGGGTGTGGCCAGCCGATCCGCGCGTGGTCGGGGACCGGCTGCACGAACCGGCTCGCACGGCGGTCATGGGCACCTCGATGGCCCTGGTGGGAGAGCTGCGTGAGGCCGGCCTGCACGCCTGGCTGTCGGGAGCGGGTCCGACCGTGGCGGTCGCCACCGAACGCGGCCAGGCCGGGGAGCCGATGGTGGCGCGCTGCTCGGAGCTTGCTCGCGTCCATGGCTTCGCCGTGCACCTGGTCGATTTCGACCTCTCGGGCGCACTGACGTGTCCCGACGATGGCTGTGGTCTGGCCGGCTCGGGCGGGTGCGCGCAGTGCCCCCGTGAGCGGTTATGATGGGCGGCGTCTCCGCAACGTTCGTTCGCGGGTCGCGATCCTGGGACACCGTTCCCGACGTCCTCGATCCCGTCACCTCACGGCTGACCGGGTCGTCGTTCACCGGTGGCAGCGCAGGGTGACGGGTCCTCCTCGTCGGCGTGGCGCTCGCGGGATCGTTCCTCGCCACCGCACGTTGTGGCGCTCGACCTCACCACCTCCGGCCCTGTCGGCACGGTGAGGCAGATCTTCCGACCTCCTCCCCGCCGACCTGTCGGCGACGCGGAGGTGTCCACCCCCTCAGCCGGCGCACCTCGCCGGAACACATCCCACCGGCGATCGCCGGGACCAGGTGACCGGATCGCCGCGTCGCCACGCTGCAGACCACCCGGGAGTTGCACATGGATCGCAGCCTGCTGGAGAAGAAGGCACTCGCCGAGCTCCGCGAGATCGCGTCCACCCTCGAGCTCAAGGGGTACCAACGCCTGAGGAAGGCCGACCTCGTCGACCTCATCATGGAACAGGCGGCGGGTTCTGCCAACGGGGCGTCTGGCGACGACGCCACCGACGGTGACGACACTCAGGACGGTGGCGGGACCACTCGCAACCGCGATCGCCACCGTGAGAGCTCCTCGGAGGGTGACGGCGGCGACGATGACCGCGGGCGCAGCTCCGGAGAACGGGACCAGCAGGGCGACGGCAAGCAGGGAGGTGGCCGTGACCGCGGCGGTGACCGCGGGAAGGGCGACGATCGGACGCAAGGATCGGGCCGGGACGCCGGAGGTAGCGGCGGAGGTAACCGCGACGACCGGAACAAGCAGCGGGATCGGCGCCGCAAGGGCCGTGGCCAGCAGGGCGGTGGGGGCCAGCAGCAGGACAACCTCGAGGAGGCGGAGGTCCGCGAGGGGGTGCTCGACCTCCTCCCTGAGGGCTACGGCTTCCTGCGGGTCACCGGCTATCTCTCCGGCGAGCGGGACGTCTACGTCTCGCAGTCGTTCGTGCGCCGGTTCGATCTTCGCCGCGGCGACAAGGTCTCCGGGCCGATCCGGCGCAACAAGAACAACGACAAGTTCCCTGCACTCGCCCGGGTCGACACCATCGAGGGGGAGAAGCTCGAAGGCGGCGGCCCGCCTGCGAAGCGGCCGAACTTCAAGGACCTGACGCCGCTGTTCCCGACCGAGCGGTTCCGCCTGGAACTCGACGAGGGGACGCCGATGTCGATGCGGCTGGTCGACATGATGGCTCCGATCGGCAAGGGCCAACGCGGACTGCTGGTCTCGCCACCGAAGGCCGGCAAGACCACGGTCCTCAAGCAGTTGGCGCACTCGATCGAGGCGAACGACCCGGACGTGGAGCTGATGGTCCTGCTGGTGGACGAGCGTCCCGAGGAGGTCACGGACTTCCGCCGTTCGACGAAGGGCGAGGTCATCTCCTCGACCTTCGATCGGCCCGCTGAGGACCACACCCAGGTGGCGGAGCTCACGATCGAGCGGGCGAAGCGCCTGGTCGAACGTGGTAGGGACGTCGTCGTGCTGCTCGACTCCGTCACGCGGCTCGGACGCGCCTACAACCTGGCGATACCGACCTCGGGCAAGGTGCTCTCCGGGGGGGTCGACTCGGCTGCGCTGTACCCGCCGAAGCGGTTCTTCGGGGCGGCTCGCAACCTCGAAGAGGGCGGCAGTCTCACCATCATCGCGACCGCGCTCATCGACACCGGGTCCAAGATGGACGAGGTGATCTTCGAGGAGTTCAAGGGCACCGGCAACATGGAGTTGCGACTCGATCGTCGGCTCGAGCAGAAGCGCATCTTCCCGGCGATCGACATCCAGGCGTCCGGGACCCGTCGCGAGGAACTGCTCCTCCAGGAGGACCAGCTCGAGACGATCTGGAAGCTGCGCCGCTTGCTCGCCACGATGGACGCCGAGGCGTCGTTGCAGCTGTTGATCGACAAGCTCAAGGCGACGAGGTCCAACGAGCAGTTCCTGCAGATGATCGCCAAGTCCAACCTGCAGTAGGGCGTGTCCACGCGGAGTGACGAGAAGTCGGCGATATCGCCGACTTCTCGTCACTCCGGTCGCTCGCCCGCCGTTCGGGAACCGGGTTCTCGGCGATAGTGCCGACTTCTCTGTCGGTGCACCCGCTTGCGATGCAGGGCCGCTCGGGTCAGCGGCGCATCAGGATCTGCAGCACGTACCAGAACAGCAGCGCCAGCGAGCTGAACAGGTTCATCGCCGCGGGGATCTCGGCTTCCGGCGGGTAGGAGCGGTAGACCTGCTGGGTGCTGTAGAGGATCGCGGCACCCGCGAAGCCGATCATGGCCACGGAGAACCACAGCCCGAGCCCGGTGCCGAACACGACGCCCCCGACGATCAGTACCAGCGCGAGGATCCCGCCCCACATCAGGAACCCGCGTAGGAAGCTGAAGTCCTTCCCCGTGGTGATCGCGATGAAGGACAGCCCGGCGAAGGCGAGGATCGACAGCCACGCGGCGTTACGGATGATGTCGGCGTCGATCTCCGCAGCGAAGTAGAGCACCCCGGTGAAGAGCACCGCGTTGGCGCCGATCAGGAGCAGGTAGCCGCCCCACTGGCCGCCGCGGGTCTGCGCCCGGTAGCCGAGGTTGTTCGCCATCCAGCTCACGACCATGAAGCCGCCGAGCAGGATCAGCCAGTTGGTCTGGACGATGAGGTCGGCCATGAACGCGGCGAAGCCGAACTCGAACATCAGCACCTGCATGCCGATGAACGCGGCGATCCCGGCGATCACCAGCGCGTAGACGCGGGTCATGAAGCGGGCGCGGACCTCAGGGGCGTGCTGCTCGACCGGCATGGTCGGGCTGGCCGGCATCTGGGCGCTCATGGCGTGGACTCCTGCGATCTGGGTGGGACGGGGAGCGAGCAGCGGCTCGCGATCAGCGCCTAGTGTGCCCGAGTCTGGCGGCCCGCACCACGCCTGTGAGCCGCTCGCGCGCAGGGCGTCACACCCGAGGCCGGAGAAGCACCGAGATGAACCAGGAACTGCAGGAACTGCGGACACAGCTGGTGCAAGCGCACGAGCGGGTGTTCGACGGGTTGCTCGACTCCGTGGCCGGGTTGGAGCAAGCGGCTTGGAGCACCCGGACGGGCTGTCCCGGGTGGAGCGTGCACGACCAGCTCGCACACGTGATCGGGATAGAGCGGGCGATGCTCGGCGACGATCCCGACGACGTCGACGTCCCCGACCTGCCGCACCTGCGCAACGACTTCGGCCGGGCCGTCGAGGTGGCGGTCCAGGCCCGTCGTGGTCGCTCGTCTGACGATCTGCTCGAGGAGGCGCGAGAGACGTTCGCGCGCCGGCTCGCTGCGCTCCAGAACCTCGACCCGGCAGCGCTGCAGGGGCCGCTCGACGGGGCGGCCGGCATGCGGATGAAGGGCTCGCAGATGCTGCGCACCCGGGTGTTCGACATGGTCAGCCACGAGCACGACATCCGACGGGCGCTCGGCCGGCCTGGGGACGTCACCGGCCCCCATGTCGATATCGCGGTCGAACAGGTCCTGCGGGCCTGGGCCAAGCTCCTCCCGCAGCGTTTGCACGGCGGGCAGGTCCTCGAGGTGGTGGTCGAAGGGCGCGACCCGGTGAGGATCGACCTGTCCGATGGCCAGCTGCACCGAGGTGGTCAGGGGCCGGACCCGACGGCCACGCTGCACCTCGATGTCAGTGGGTTGCTGGCACTCGCCGGAGGTCGAACCGACGCCCCGGAGGGCGACGAGCTGCGCCTCGAGGGTGATCCACAGCTGGGTGCCGAGGTGCTGCGCGCGGCGACGATCACACCCTGACTGAGCCGTGACGGGGGACGAGGCCTCTGCTACCCTCCTGAGCCAGCGCGCCTACGGGCGCGCTCACTACGTGGCGGGATGTCCGTTCCCGCGCCACCCGGCGCACCTACCTCACGCCAGCCCCCACGGTTCCGACGTTCCAGCGAGTCCCACGGCATCATGCCGGTCGGAGGACGATGATGAAGCAAGACATCCACCCCGAGTACATGACCGCGACGGTCACCTGCTCCTGCGGCAGCGTCTTCGAGACCCGCGCCACGGTCGACAGGATCAGCGTCGATCTCTGCAACCAGTGCCACCCCTTCTACACCGGGAAGCAGAAGCTGGTGGACACCGGTGGACGCGTCGACCGGTTCAAGAAGCGCCTGGAGAAGGCGGGCAAGTAACCACCCGGCCGACGATGTCACGGTGCCGCCGGCCTTCGGCCGGCGGCACCGCTGCGTTTCGCAGAGCTGGGATGCGTGGACCGACCCTGGTCGTAGCCATCGGATTGGAGCTTCGTTGGCTCGCCAGAGCGCTTGGTTGGCCCGAGTGGCAGATGTTGCGGCCAGGATGAGGCGAGGCCGGGACCGCAAGATCCCGGCCTGAAAGGGGGATCTCGAGGTCAGCCGGTGAAGTCCGGCTCCTCCTCGACCGGCTCAGCTGGCTCGGCCTCTTCGACCTCGTCTTCCTCTTCCTCGATCTCTTCCTCGTCGTCCGGCTCCTCAGCGACGGGGAAGGTGTTGGTCACGCTGGTGGTGAAGTCCTCGGGGTCACTGATCTCGATCTGGTCGGGTTCGATCGAGGTCGATTCCGCACCGCCATCTTCGGTCTCGGTGATCGTGCACTCTGCTGCGTCGTAGAAGTAGACGACCTCGGTGCCGCCGTCTGCGTCGAACACTCGGTCGACCGCTTCCGGCACCGGGGCTCCCTCGCCCCCCTCGTCCTGGGAACACGCGACCTCGACGGTGAAGGAGGCGTCATCGGGGACGTCGCCTTCTAGCTCCTTGTCGATAAGTAGCCGGGCGAAGATGGCATCGACGGCGTCGCCGTGGCTGGTCTCGGCGACTTGGACACCTTCGTCGAAGATCGCACAGACAGCGACCCTCACCCACAGCTCGTACTCGCCACCTTCGAGGTCCGGTAGTGAGAAGGCCCCCGAGGTGTCGTCAACCTCGTCCACGACCACGGTTGTGTTGAGCTCCTCTGGCGGATCGCCCTCGGTGAAGATCGCGATGTCCGTCTCACACTCGACCTGGTCGGCGTCTGAGCCGGTAACGTCATAGCTGTACTGGAACTCAAGGGCCTCGTCGCTGAGGTCCGGATCGACGCTGACCGAGACATCGAAGTCAGGTCCCAGGCCAGCCTGTGCGCCGGGCGTCGGCAGGACGACCCAGGCTGCGAGCAGCGCCGCGGCTGCCAAGCCACTCAAGATCCGCCGTGTCGGGCGTCGCGGGATCGGTACGTGTCCACTCACGGGTTCCTCCTCGGGGGCGTTCGACGGTCCCCGCTCTGGTGCCCCATCCCGATGCGAGGGATGCGAGAGGGAGAGGGTCACCACAGCCCCAGCTCGATGACCTGCTGAAAGAGGCTAATGGCGAGCTCCGGCGGTCGCCAGGATCCGGCCAACGGCCATCGGGATGGTCCGATGGTGCGGCCTGCCACCGAGGTGCCTCGGCGTCGCGCACGCTCGTCCCGTCGACCTACGAGCCCCAGCCGTCCCGATCGCCGTTCCGTGCCTCCCTTCGCGCTTCGGCCACACGTGGATGCATGCGCAGGTCACTCATCACCCGAACCACGACGCGGTCGTCTTGCTCTGAGGCGCGCAGGAGGTCAGCAAGCTCGACGCGCTCCCAGTCGATCGTGTCGGATGCCGACCGCCACAGGTCGAGTTGGGTGATGGTGGAGACGTACGCGGTCTCGTTGTCCTGTGGCGCTTCCTGGCAGATGTCGAAGGTCTCGAGCCCGGGCCAGCGGTCGAACACGTCCGGAAGGAGGAGTTTGGCCAGCTCGACGATGCCGTCCACGTACTCGTCGTTGGTCCGCTCGCCGATCGGGGCGACGTACAGAGCCAGGTGGGTGCCCTCCGCGGAGACCTCGTAGGTTCCGTTGCGGTCGATCAGCCCCCCGCGTGCGGTGAGTTCGACTCCCAAGGCTGCGAGCGCCTCGCCGTACAGGGGCTCCAGAGCGAGCGGATCGGTCGGAGGAAGGTCCCCCTCCAATTGTCGCGCTTCCGCGGGAAGGTGATGCTCCGAGATGTTATCTGCACGGCCATCACAGCCTACCAGGAGCAACGCGAGCGCCAGGAAGGTTGCGGGCAAGTGGCGGCCGACGGAACGGGACACGGGCAACCTCCACGAGTGTGCAAGGGGTGTTGGGGTCGAGAACGAGGCACCTGATACCACGATGGTGTTTCCGGCGTGCAACTGCAAGCGGAAGCGGAGGGCGAACGGCAAGTGGTGATGGCCGGCATGAGCGATCGTTTCCGGGGTGGAAGTCCTCGGGGTTGGGACGTGATGCCTGACCGAGCCGATGGCAACTGCGGCATCGTGAGGTGTCGTGGGGAGGAAGCCGGAGGTGAGACCTTGGACCTGACGAACTGCCGTCTGCGGACCCGCTCGTACGGTGCTGTGGGAGGGGCCGGAGAGAGCCCGGCCCCTGCCCGAGTGCTGCTCCCGTGCGTCTCAGGGCGCCGTCGCGGCGCGCACCAGGCAGAAGGGGTGGCCGGCCGGGTCCAGGAAGACACGGAACGACGTGCCGGGCTGCACGCTCGCCTTGCGTGCCCCGATCGCCAGGACCTGCTCCTCGGCACGGTCGAGGTCGGCCACCTCGAGGTCGAGGTGGAGCTGCTGGGGATGCGCGGGGTCCGGCCACGCCGGCGGGCGGTGGTCCGGCGCCAACTGGAAGGCGAGGGCGACGCCCTGGTCGCTGCGTAGCTGCACCCAGTCGGGGTCGTCGTGGTCGATCTCCCACCCGGTGAGGTCCCGGTAGAAGCGCGCGAGGCGCTGCGGGTCGGTGGTGTCCAGCGCGACGACGCTCAGGCGGGCGATGCCGGGCATGTGGAACTCCTTGGCGAGGTCGTGGTGACGGTGCCAGTGGCGCGGCGCCGCCAGCGGGTGCGCCGGGCAGGGGAGGTACGGCGGGCTGCGGAGGTGCGGCGCCGCTGGCGGAGGTGGTCCCGGTCGCGGTAGGCGGCGGCGCGGGTTTGCGCGTCGCGCATCCGTTCACGGGCGATCTCGTGGGCGAGGTAGTGATCCATGGTGGGGCCTTCCGATGTCCGGGCGACGGCGAGGGTCTGGCCGACCGGCCCGGTGACATCGCCGACACTCCAGGCAACGCGGACGGATCGTGTCCGCAGAACGTGCGACACTCGGGCATGGATCCCACCGTCCGACTCCTCCGGCTCATGGCGCGCCTGCAGCAGCGGCCCGAATGGTCAGGGCCGGAACTCGCCGACGAGCTGGAGGTGACCGTCCGCACGCTGCGCCGGGACATCACCCGCCTGCGTGAGCTCGGCTACGCCGTCGATGCGCTGCCGGGGCGCGGTGGTGGGTACCGCTTACGGGCAGGCTCGGTGCTGCCGCCGCTGGTGCTCACGGACGACGAGGCCGTGGTCCTGGCGGTCGGGCTGCGGGCGGCGGCCCTGACCGGGCTGTCCGGGGCCTCGGACAGCGCCATCGCCGCGGTGGCGAAGCTCGAGGGTCTGCTCCCCGGGCGACTGCGCGAGCGGGTCGAGGCGCTCGGTGACAGCGTGGTGAGCCTGTCCGGACCCGACCGGGGCGGTGCCGACCCCGACGTGCTCGCGACCCTCGCCTTGGCCTGTCGGCGACGCGAGTTCGTCGCCCTCGGCTACACCGACGCCCAGGGTGCGGCGACGCGTCGCGACATCGCCCCGTTGCGGGTGGTCCACGCCGAACGCCGCTGGTACCTGGTGGCGCTCGACGTCCGCCGCAACGCCTGGCGGACCTTCCGGGTCGATCGGATCACGGCGGCGGAACCGCTCGGAGGCCGGGCGGACCTCACGGATGCTCCTGACCCCGCGGCAGCGGTGGCGGAGGCCGTGACGACCGCGGTCTACCGGTGGGAGGCCACGGTGCGGCTGGAGCTGCCCTACGAGGCCGCGGTCCGGCAGGTCCCGCCGACCGTTGGTCAGCTCCGTCCCGAGTCCTCCTCGACCACGCTGCTCCGGATCGGCGCCGATCACCTGGACTGGCTGGCGCGCTACCTCGTCGGCCTGACCTGCGACCTGGAGATACTGGCGCCGGTGGAACTGGTGGCCGCGGTCCGTCAGCTGGGGGAGCGGCTCGCGGCCAGCGGTCCTCGCGTCGCCACCTCGCCGTCAGGATCCGCGCCCGATCCAGCGGACGAAGGCTAGGTTCACGCGCGCCGTGTGCTCGCCGACGAGGAGTCCGTACCCGTGACCGAGGCCGCCGCTCCCACGCCCGTGGACCTCGCGCACGATGTCGTCGGGACGGGGCCGCCCGTCGTCCTGCTGCACGGCATCACCGAGGACCGCCGGTGTTGGGAGCCGCTGATCCCGCGGCTGGCCGAGCGGGCGACCGTGCTGGCCGTCGACCTCCGTGGGCACGGGGCGTCACCCGTGCAGGCACCCTTCGACCTCGCGAGCATGGCCGGCGATGTGTACGCGCTGGTCGCGCGGCACGAACTGGAGCCGCCCCTCGTCATCGGGCACTCCCTGGGTGGGATGGTCGCCACCGCCTACGCGTCGGCGCTGCCGACCCGAGGCGTCGTCAACGTCGACCAGTCGCTCGACCTCGTGGGGTTCCAGGATCAGGTCGGTGCGGTCGAAGCCCAACTGCGTGATCCTGACGCGTTCCCACTGGTCATCGGGGGCCTGTTCGACTCGATGCGTGGGGCTGTGCCCGATGCGGAGTGGGACCGCATCAGTGCGATCCGCACGCCTCGCCAGGAGGTCGTCCTGGGGATCTGGACGCCGGTGCTGGAGCAGACGGAGCAGGAGCTCGGCGCGATGGTCGACGGGGTCCTCGGTGCGGTCGAGGTGCCGTACCTGGCGATCCACGGCCTCGATCCCGGTCCTGAGTACACCGACTGGTTGCAGGCCCGCATCCCTGGAGCGCAGGTGCAGGTGTGGCCCGACCATGGCCACTACCCCCACCTGGTCGATCCGGAGCGATTCCTCGCCGCGGTCGACGCTTTCGACCCTACGGGCTGACGCGGCAGGCGGCGCACTCAGCATCCCGCTGGCATGCTCAGCCGATCTCGGTGACCGCACCTTCCGGCTCTCGGGGCTCCTCGGGCTGGTCGCGATCTCCCTCCTTCAACAACCGCTGGAACAGGGCGCGAGCGTGGATGAAGGTTGCGCGGTGATGCTCGGTGGTGGCCCAGTCGCGCTGGTCGGGGTGCGCTGAGCCACGCAGGTCGGCCACGAGTTCGGGATGGTCGACACTGATGTCGTCGAGGCACCGTTCGGGATCGTCGTCCGGGTAGCCGCGCGTTGCCGCGACCTCACCGACGAGCTCAAGCGCGGCCCGCTCGGCGTAGGCGGGCCCGTCCACGAAGCTGGCCTGCAGGTCGTTCCAGCGGGAGCTGAAGGCCTCACGCTCCTGGTCGGAGAGCGCGCGGGTCTCATAGTTCTGTCGATGGGCCACGCGGCGGGCCAGGGCCTCCTCCGCGCGGCGGCGCGTTCGCTCGCTGGTGACCGTGCGCCAGTACTCGGCTCCGAACGTGCCCTCGAGGGCGGCGACGCGCATCCGCCTGCGTCCCACCACGACGATGGTGAAGGCAACGACCAGCACCAGACCGACGAGGATGGCGACGATCGTCAAAGGATCGACCCGGTCAAGGGTCATGGATACGTCGTCGAGCAGTTCCATCGCGACTCCCTTCGCACGGTTCTGGCGGGATCGTGGGGACCTCCACCCGGCCCTCGAACGGTCACGGTGGCGTGGTCCACAGGATCGAACGCATCGCATCATGCGCGTCGGCGTCTGGCGCGGGGCCGTCCTTCGGTCAGCATCGTGCTCCGGGAGGCGATCCGCGGACAGAGGGCCACCATCGGTCGGCCCGTGGCCGACCGGGCACGCCCCGTCGCGTCTCCCCTGTCCCGTGCGGAGCCGCTCCGGCTCGAGGTTCCGGGTGCATCTACCGCCCGGCAGCCGGGGGCAGGTGCACCCACCAGGTCGTGGCGATGATGTGGGGATCCACGTGGGTCTCGTGTCGGCAACGCCTGGATACTGACACCATGGCAGCGGTCGAATCTTGAACCTTGCGGAGGTCTGCTATTCGCAGCGGTTGAGCCCCGAGCCTGACGCGAGCCGCTGGTCGGTGGGAACCAGCTCATCGACACGGTCGAGGCCGAGGAGTTCTCGACAGTCGTCGACCGGTCGGATGCAGGTCTGGGTCTGTTCGCGTCGCTCGCGGAGCGTGACGGTCGCGTGGGTTGGTTGTCGGGGGGCGGGGGGTACTCGTCCCCGTGGCGGACGTTGCGGGCCCGTGCGAAGGACAGGACGTTGCGTCGGCGCGAGGGCGGCGGCGGGGTCAGGATGGCTTCAGCGGCAGCGACGGTGGTGTGGTGTCCGTCGGTGCGGCTGACTCGTACGCCTAGCGCGAGGAGCACCGCCTCGACGGCCTTGCGGGCGCCGTCGTAGGCCAGGGTGTGGGCCGTGCGGTGCAGTGCGGTCGACGTCGGCGCGCCCGGCGAGCTTGCGGCGAAGCGCGACCTCGGGTCCGACGGTGGAGCGCAGCAGGCCCGTCAGGTGGAAGGCCAGCGGGCCCTCAGGCGCGGGCCGCACGATGCGCTGGTTACCGGCCCGCTCGTCGGTCGCCGCCCCTACCTCCACCAGGCGTGACACCTCGCTTGACACCGTGGCCTCGAAGGTGCCGATCCGACGGGCCAGCTGTCGGACCGTAGCGCCGGACGTGGCGATGTCGTGGTCGAGGTACAACAGCGCGCGCAGTTGCTGCACCACATCCGACCGGAACAGTGTTTGCATGTTCTGAGATCTAGCTTGCGAGGATTGCAATCTCCAGTCCGGGGTGTCTCCATCCGGATGTCGCGCCGATGTGGTCGAGCGCACGGTGGGTCAACTGCAACTCCCGTGGCTGCTCGCCGACGGATGGGAACGGGTCGCTCACGCTTTCCGGTCTGCGCTCCGGGCTCGGCGTCGCTCCTGTGCTGCGGCAACGCGGGGATGGTCCGGATCGTCTTCGAGGAGTCGGGTGGCGCGCCCTGCCGCGGCGCGCCGCTGCTCGGCGAGACGGTGGACCGAGCCCGCGGGGATGCGGTGGTAGGTGTTGACCGGGTGGTCCTCGAGCAGCCCCTGTTCGATGTAGCGGTAGATCATCGGCCGCGACACGCCGAGCACCTGTGCGGCATCAGCCGGGGACATGGTGTCGGCCTCGCTGAACAGCAGCGCTTCGCCTTCGGAGGCCGCAGCAACCGCAGCACGGAAGAACGCAGCCAGACGTCCGTGCAGCTCGACCTCGTGACCATGCTCATCGACAATCCGAGCACCAGGGGACGACAGGATCTCGTCCAACAGGTGCAACGGCTGCTGGACGTCGCGTGCTGACAGCTTGGCGGCCACCGTCTACTCCTCACCGAACCCTCACCGAAAGGTGTACTACCCGTAAGTGTGCCGTCTGGGGCCGCAGGGTGGCGCTCGGGGTGCGGTGGCCACCCGGGCTTGTCCACAGCCCGCGGTGCGCCTGCTGGTAGGTCTGCAGGACGTGGGTGCTGAGCCGGCCTCGCTCGGCAACCTCGAGGCCAGCGTCCCGCGCCCAGGCACGGACCTACGCGGCATCGGAAGCGGGTTGGGTTGGAACCTCGGCTGATCTCGCCGTCGGTCAACCAGTACCCTCGGCGGCGCTCAGCCGGACCTGACACGTTTACGTTTAGCGTGCGACTCATCAATCCCGCGACAATGATGGACAAAGATGTGGGGATTGATGTGGGGCTGGCGCCCGACACAGTGAGGGTCAAGTGCCACAGAACGACGATCCAGCGGCTCTAGAGGCCAGATCGGGCCGTGACCCGATGGAGATGGCCCCGCACTACTACGGCGGTCAGGCGGTCATCGAAGGCGTGATGATGCGCGGCTTCGACCGCTGGGCGGTCGCCGTGCGCCGGCCCGAGGGTGACATCTGGCTGGAGGCCCACCACACCTCGACGCTCACGCAGCGCAAACCCTGGCTGAAGTGGCCGATGATCCGAGGTTGCTACGCACTGGCGGACTCCCTCGCGATCGGGATGAAGGCGCTCGGCATCTCCGCCCAGCGCGCCATGCCTGAGGACGAGGAGGAGATGTCCAGCGGCGCGGTCGGCGTGTCGATGTTCTTCGCGTTACTCGTGTTCATCGGCATCTTCATCTTCCTGCCGTCCGCCGGAACCAAGGGCCTGGACGCGCTCATCGGCAACGTGATGGGCGACGGTGTGTGGTTCCACATCGTCGAGTCGCTCGTCCGCATCGTCATCTTCCTGGCCTACCTCTGGGCGATCTCGCTGATGGCCGACATCCGCCGCGTGTTCCAGTACCACGGCGCGGAGCACATGACGATCCACGCCTGGGAGCACGACGAGATCCTCGAACCCGAGAACGTCGAGCGCTACTCCCCGCTGCACGTGCGCTGCGGCACCAACTTCCTGATCCTGGTGATGCTGCTCGCGATCTTCGTCTACACGATCGGCGGCCTGCTCGTCCCGCCGCCCGAGGGGATCGAGTGGTACTGGGCGGTCGTCTACCACGTGGTGCTGCGGATCGTGCTGCTGCCGGTGGTCGCCGGCCTCGCCTACGAGGGCCTTCGCATCGGCGCCCGCTACGACAACTGGGTCGTCAACGCCATCATGAAGCCCGGGCTGTGGCTCCAGCTGATCACCACCAAGCAGCCCTCGGCCGACCAGATCGAGGTCGCGATCCGCGCCTTCGAGGCGGTCGTCCCCGCCGACGAGCGCACGGGCCGCGTCCCCACCACCCTGGACAGCACGGTGACCCTCGCGCGCGACAGCCTCGAGGTGCAGCTCGAATCCGCGGACCTGCGTCTGGACCCGGCGGGCGACGACGGTGACGCCGACACCGCGCGCGCCGAGAACCCCACCACCGAGGACCCCGCGGCGGCGGAGACCGGCGATACCGGCGAGCGGTAGCGCCCCGCGACCGGCTCCCACGCCGTCGTGCCCCACCGCGCCGCACCCGCCCCCGATCCGTCCGAGGTGCCCCGTGTTCGACCAGCTCGACCAGCTCGAGTCCCGCTTCCAGGATCTGGAGGCGCAGCTCGCCGACCCTGCCGTCGCCTCCGACGGGCAGCGCTACACCGAGGTCGCCAAGCAACACGCCGAGATCGCCGACATCGTCCACACCTACCGCCGCTGGCGCGAGGTGCAGGGCAACCGCGACGCGGCCGAGGAGATGCTCGCCGACGCCACCGGCGAGGACCGCGAGCTGCTCCAGGCCGAGCTCGACGAGCTCACCGCCGAACGCGACCGGCTCCACGACGAGCTGCAGCTGCTGCTCGTCCCGTCCGACCCGAACGACGAGAAGGACGTCATCGTCGAGATCCGCGCCGCCGCCGGTGGTGATGAGGCCGGCCTGTTCGCCGGCGAGCTCCGCGACATGTACCTGCGCTACGCCCAGGGCCGCGGGTGGCAGGCCACCACCCTCAGCACCTCCGAGCAGGGCATCGGCGGGGTCAAGGAGGCGATCCTGGAGATCGTTGGCCGCGACGCCTACGCCCACCTCAAGCACGAGTCCGGCGTCCACCGGGTCCAGCGCGTCCCCCAGACCGAGTCCCAGGGCCGCATCCACACCTCCACCGCGTCGGTCGCCGTGCTGCCCGCCGCCGAGGAGGTCGAGTACGAGCTCGACCCGAACGACCTGCGCATCGACGTCTACCGCTCGTCCGGTCCTGGCGGGCAGTCGGTCAACACCACCGACTCCGCGGTGCGCATCACCCACGTCCCGACCGGCGTGGTCGTGTCCTGTCAGGACGAGAAGTCCCAGCACCAGAACCGCGACAAGGCGCTGCGCATCCTGCGCGCCCGCCTGCTGCAGGCCGAGCAGGAGCGCCAGGCCCAGGCCCGCGCGGACGCCCGCAAGGGCCAGATCGGCACCGGCGACCGCTCCGAGAAGATCCGCACCTACAACTTCCCGCAGAGCCGCGTCACCGACCACCGCATCGGCTTCACGTCCCACGCGCTCGACGCCATCCTCGCCGGCGAGCTCGACGAGCTGGTCGACGTGCTGCGCCAGGCCGAGCGCCAGCGGCGCCTGGAGGCTTTCCAGGAGGGCGACGTCGCCGCGCCCGTCGGCGGGTGAACCGCCCACCTCGCGGGAGCTGACCGTCCATGGACGTCGAGGCAGCGCAGGGGAAACCGGCGCAGCAGGTGGCCCGGGCCGTCGCGACGGAGCTGGCGGCCGCCGGGATCGCCCACGCGGCCCCCGACGCCCGCTGGCTGATCGCCGCCCGGACCGGGGTCGACCCTCACCGCTATCCGCTGCGCCTCCTGCCGGCAGAGCGCCTGCCCGATCTCGCTGAAGCGGTCGCGCGCCGCGTCGCCCGCGAGCCGCTGCAGCTGATCGTGGGCACGACCAGCTTCCGCGGCATCGAGCTGGCCTGCCGTCACGGGGTCTTCATCCCCCGCCCGGAGACCGAGGTCGTCGCCGGTGCCGCGATCGAGGCGGCGCTGGCGGCCCCGTTGGCTGACGCGGGACGAGGTCGGCGCCGCCTGGTCGACGTCGGCACGGGGACCGGCGCGATCGCCTGCGCCCTGGCGGTCGAGGTTCCGCACGCCGACATCGTCGCGGCCGACGCCGACGCCGCCGCGGTCGACCTGGCACGCACCAACGTGGCGCGGGTCCGGGCGGGCGATGCGGCGGTACCGGGCGTCGCGGACAGCACAACGGTCGCGGTGGTCCAGGGGGACCTGCTGGCGGCGGTGGACCCGGCCTGGCGCGGCCACCTCGACGTCCTGGTGGCCAACCCTCCCTACCTGCCCGACGTGGATCGGGAGACGTGGGAACCCGAGGTCCGCGATCACGACCCGCACGCAGCACTGATCGGCGGATCCGACGGACACGAGGTGGTCGAGGCGCTGCTCCACCTCGCCATCAGCTGGCTGCGCCCGGGCGGGTCGGTGGTGGTGGAGATCGACGAGCGCCGGTCCGCGGAGGCACAGCGCGCCGCGCACACCGCCGGTCTGGTCGAGGTGACCTTGCTCGCCGACCTGGCCGGAGCGTCACGTGCCGTGGTTGCGCGGCGTCCCGGCTCGCTAGCGTGAGCGCCGGTCAACGACACGTTCCGCAGCCCGAGGGGGACCCGGTGGAGGACATCCTGGATGTGTCCGGTGATCACCGCGTGGATGCGGTTGCTCGGGCTGGCGCGGCCCTGCGCGACGGCGAGATCGTGGTCCTGCCCACCGACACGCTGTACGGGGTCGCCGCCGATGCGTTCAACCAGCAGGGCACCCGCAGGGTGTTCGCCGCGAAGGAGCGCCAACGGCACGCCCCGCTGCCCGTGTTCGTGCGGTCACCCAAGCAGTTGCCGGGCATCTGCGCGGCCCTCCCGAGCGGTGCGGAGGAGCTGATGGCGGCCTACTGGCCGGGCCCCCTGACGATCGTGGTCGCGGCGCAGTCCGGGCTGCACTGGGACCTGGGGGACGACCAGGGGGTCGTCGCGGTCCGCATGCCGCTGGACGACGTCGCGTTGGACGTCGTGCGCGAGGTGGGACCGTTGGCGGTCACCGGCGCCAACCGGTCGGGACAGCCTCCGGCCACCACCGCGATGGAGGCACGTGAGCAGCTCGGCTCGGTCGTCCGCTTCTACCTGGATGATGGCCCCCGCACGCGGCAGGTCCCCTCGACGATCGTGGACCTGACCCGACGCGAACCCAAGGTGCTCCGGGAGGGGGCGATCACCACCGCCGACGCGTTGGCGGTCGCGACAGGGGAGTTGGACCCCCTTGACGCGGCCGCGCGGTTGGAGCAACGTCTGACCGGTGAGATGCGGGACGACTGACGGCCAGGGACCGAGCGGGTCCCCGACAGCGCGCGCCCCCGTCCTGCAGCGGTAGCCTTCACGGACCGCCTGTGATCCGTCCATCCCCGAGCAACGAGCGTGATGTGAGCACCTTCTGGGGCCCCGACTTCGAACAGCTCCGCCAGGTCGACCCCGAGGTGGCTGATGGCCTCCTCGGTGAGCTCGACCGCCTACGGGGCAAGCTGCAGCTGATCGCCAGCGAGAACCTGGCCTCGCCAGCGGTGCTCGCGGCCAACGGATCCGTCCTGCAGAACAAGTACGCCGAGGGCTACCCCGGACGGCGGTACTACGGCGGCTGCGAGGAGGTCGTCGACCCGATCGAGCAGCTGGCGATCGACCGCGCGAAGCAGCTGTTCGGGGCCGACCACGCCAACGTGCAACCTCACAGTGGGGCCAGCGCGAACATCGCCGCGTACTTCGCGACCGTCTCACCGGGCGAGAAGGTGCTCGCGATGTCGCTGCCGCACGGTGGTCACCTCACGCACGGGATGGCGATCAACTTCAGCGGCAAGTGGTTCGACATCGTCTCCTACGGGGTCCGTGAGGACACCGAGACGATCGACATGGACCAGGTCCGTGAGCTCGCGCTCGAGCACCGCCCGAAGCTGATCATCGCCGGGTGGTCGGCCTACCCCCGCCAGCTGGACTTCGAGGCGTTCCGTGCGATCGCGGACGAGGTCGATGCGACCCTGCTGTGCGACGCCGCGCACTTCATCGGGCTCGTGGCCGGTGGCGTCCACCCGTCGCCGGTGCCCTACTGCGACATCGTCACCTTCACCACCCACAAGACGCTGCGTGGTCCGCGCGGTGCGATCATCCTGACCAACGAACGATGGGCGAAGGCGATCGACAAGGCGGTCTTCCCGGGTACGCAGGGCGGACCGCTCGAGCACGTCGTCGCGGCGAAGGCGGTCGCGCTCAAGGAGGCGATGGAGCCCAGCTTCAAGGAGTACGCGCAGCGCATCCTGGATGACGCCAGGGCGCTGGCCGACGGGCTCACCGAACACGGGTTCCGCGTCACCTCTGGCGGAACCGACACGCACCTGTTCCTCGCCGACGTGACCACGAAGGGGCTCACGGGCCAAGAGGCCGAACAGCGGTGCGACGATGCCGGGATCGTGTTGAACAAGAACGCGATCCCCTTCGACCAGAACCCGCCAGCGGTCGCTTCCGGCATCCGTGCCGGGACGGCGTCGGTGGCCACGCAGGGGATGGGACCCGACGAACTCCGTCACGTTGCCGCGTTGATCGACCGTGCGCTCACCGGGTCGGACGATGACCGGGTCGCTGTGCAGGCTGAGGTCACCGACCTGGTGGGTCGCTTCCCCGTCTACCCCCGCTAGTCCGCACCGCCGACCGCTACGCGTCCGCGTGGCGGTCCCGCGTCCGGGTGGCCGAGCACCGCCCGCCGAGCGACGAGGAGGCCCACCGTGTGGCAGCACCTCGTGGTCGCGGCGGCCGCGCTCGCCGTGACGGCGATGTTGACCCCGGTGGTGATCTCCCTGGCGCGACGCCTCGGCGCCCTGGACCGTCCGGGTGGCCCCCGCAAGGTCCACCGGTTCGCGACGCCAACCCTGGGAGGGCTCGCGATGCTGGCGGGGTTCCTCGGCGCGATCGTCGTCGCCTCGCAGCTCGGTGAGTTCGGGCCGCTCTTCGAGAACACCTCGGAACCCCTGGCGTTGCTCGTTGGCGCTCTGGTCATCGTTGCCATCGGTATCGCCGACGACCTCATCGGCCTGCCACCGACGGTGAAGCTGGCCGGTCAGATCGTCGCGGCCCTGGTCGTCGCGGTGTTCGGTATCCAGTTGACGTACTTCTGGATCCCCGGCTGGGACCTCGTCGTGCTCTCCGGTGACCTGGGGTTGCCGCTGACCGTCCTCGCGCTGGTGGCGATGGTCAACGCGGTGAACCTGATCGACGGGCTGGACGGTCTGGCAGCCGGGGTCACGACGATCGCCGGCACCGCGTTCTTCCTGTTCACGCTGCGCGGCGACCTCCGGGAGGACGTCCCCGCATCGGCCAGCCTCGTCGCGGTCATCGTGGTCGGCGTGTCCGTCGGCTTCCTGCTCTACAACTGGCATCCCGCGCGGATCTTCATGGGTGATACCGGGGCGATGCTGCTCGGGCTGCTGCTCGGGGCCGCAGGGGTGTCCTGGGTCGGTCGGGGAACCGACCCGTCCACGGTCGAGTTCTACGGGGCGATGCCGCTCTTGATCCCGGCGCTCGTGCTGGCGGTCCCACTCCTGGACGCGGTCTACGCGGTGCTGCGTCGACTTCTGCGGCGGTCCCCGGTCGCGTTGGCCGACCGTGAACACGTCCACCACCGGCTGCTGCGGATGGGCCACTCACACCGTCGCACGGTGTTGATCCTGTACTACTGGTCCGCGGTCGCGGCCTTCGGATCGGTCGCGCCGGTCTTCGTTCCCCTCGGACGCATCATCCCCTGGGGGATCGGTGCCGGGGCCCTCGGGGTCATCCTCACGGTCGCGGGGACGCAGCGACCCTCACCGCCCGGTATCCGCACCGCGCCGCCGCAGCAGCGCCTTACCGGCAGCGACTGACGGGAACGCGACGTCCACCGGCGGGAGCACCGCGCACCGAGAGCGCACCCTCACGTGCCTTTGGCGCTCCTGCAGCCGCCTTGCTAGCGTGCCGGCGCCCGCTGCACGCCCCTCGATCGACCAACCGCGGGGGCGAGCGGCCCAGAGCTTCCAGACCCATCTCCAGACCTCATCCTGGTGCCGACACCGACGGGAACATGGCGCTGACCCCCACCACCGACGATGCTGCCCCGCGGACCTCAGAGGTTCGCTCGGAGCTGCGGTCGGCTCGTGCGGACTGGCGGTCCTCGGTGGTCGGGCTGGATCACTCGTCGATCATGGCCGTGGAGCTCATGGCGGCCTTCCTGACGTGGGGTGGCATCGGCTGGTTGGTCGATCGCTGGCTGGGATCGGATCCGTGGGGCCTGGTCCTCGGCGCCCTCGTCGGGATGTCGGCCGGTCTGTACCTCATCTACCTCCGGGCCCACCGCATGGAGGGCTACGACCGACTTGCGACGCGGCCGGAAGGCGGTGTCGATGACCGCTGAGGCGGCCGTGGCGGCGGCATCCCCTCCTGTCCCTGGCACCGATGAGCGGCGAGTGCTCTTCGGGGCGATCGTCGGCATCAGCCTGGTTGCCGGGCCCACCGCCCTGATCGCCTACCTCGCCGCAGGCTGGGCAGCCCTCGCGAGTGCGATGGTCGGACTCGGCTTCGTGCTGCTGCTCTTCGGTGGCTCTGCCCTGCTGCTGCTCCGCGCGGCCAAGCAGCGCGCGAGCGGGATCCTGCTGTTGTCGATCGGTGCGGCCGTCCGCATCCCGCTGTACCTGGTGTCCCTGGTGCTGCTCAGCCGCGTGACCTGGATCGACGGCCGCGCTCTCGCGCTCGCCACGCTCGTCGCCATCGCCGTCACCCTGGCGGTCGAGCTTCGGGTGCTCGCCCGCTCACCACAGATGTTCTGGATCGACCCCCAGGCTCGTGCAGCCTTGGAGGTCTCGGACGCGACACGGAGCTGATCGCTGTGACGATATTCCTCGCTGCCGCCGAATGGGGTGGAGAGTTCGACGGGGTCTTCGACGACATCAACGCGTTGTTCGACTTCCCCTTCCTGTTCAGCTTCGAGCTGTTCGGCCAGGAGGTCGGGATCAACCGCACGATCCTGATCGCGTGGGTCATGACCGCGGTCGTGGCGGCGCTGTTCCTGATCGGTCTGCGCAACGCCTCGGTCGTCCCCGGCAAGCTCCAGACGGCGCTCGAGGCCATCGTCGAGCTCAACCGCACGATCGCGATGGAGATCATCGGGCCCAAGGGCCTGAAGTTCGTGCCGATGCTCACGACGTTCATGGTCGCCATCTTCGCGCTGAACCTGGCCAAGATCACCCCGTTCATGATGTTGCCACCGACGGGACGGGTGGCCTGGCCGCTGTTCTTCGCCCTCATCTCGTGGGTGATCTACATCGGTGTGGGCATCAAGGAACAGGGCTTCGGGCACTACTTCGGCGGGATCGCGTTCCCGTCGGGGGTCCCGAAGATCCTGTACGTGATCCTGACCCCGATCGAGCTCGTCTCGACCTTGATCCTGCGACCGTTCACCCTGGCGGTCCGGCTCTTCGCCAACATGGCGGCAGGGCACATCCTCGTCGTCATCACCCTGGTGGTCCCGTGGGTGTTCCTGCCGTCCTTCCCGGTCGGTTGGATGCTCGGGGTCGTCGGGATCGCGGCAGGCCCACTGGTGTTCGGCTTCGAGCTGTTCATCATCGCCCTGCAGGCCTACATCTTCACGATGCTCACCGCCGTCTACATCGACTCGTCGATGGAGGCGCACTGATCACCGTCCGCTAGCTGTCCGACCGCTCAACCACGCGACGTGCACCGCGTCGCCTCAGGAGGAAACACCATGACAGGCTCGCTCAACGTCATCGGGTACGGCCTCGCGACCCTCGGTCCGGGTGTCGGTCTCGGCATCATGATCGGGCACGCGCTCGAGTCGATGGCCCGCCAGCCGGAAGCTGCCGGCATGGTCCGTACCACGATGTTCATCGGTATCGCCGTCGTCGAGGCGCTCGCACTGCTCGGCTTCGTGCTCGCCTTTGCGATCAACTAGCACCACCCGTCCGCACCATCGTGCGGCCCTGAAGGGGAACCACCATGTTGTTCACCCCACTACTGGCGGCGGAGGCCGAAGGTCTCCAGCTGTTCCCGGACCCCTCCGAGCTCGTCATGGGGCTCGTGGCCTTCATCCTGCTGATGATCATCATGATGAAGGTCGCCTTCCCGAAGCTCAACGCCGCGCTCGAAGAGCGGCAGGCCGCGATCCAGGGCAAGATCGAGGACGCGGACGCGAAGCTCGCCGAGGCCGAGGAGGCCAAGCGCAACTTCGAGGCCAACCTCGACGATGCCCGCGGTGAGGCCACCCGCATCATCGAGGAGGCCAAGCAGTCGGCGGAGCAGTTGCGCGCCGACATCCTGGAGAAAGCGGAGGCCGAGGCTGCCCAGATGATCGAGCGGGCCCAGGCCGACGTCGCGGCCGAGCGCCAGCGTGTCATCCAGGAGCTCCGCGGTCAGGTCGGTGCGCTGTCCGTCGAGCTGGCCTCTCGGATCGTGGAGCGTGAGCTGGACGCCTCCACCCACGAGGGTCTGGTCGACGAGTACATCCAACGCCTGTCCAGCCAGAACTGACGCCGAACTGACCCGGTCGGTGCCCCTACCGACCGGCCGGCACGAGGACCGTCGATGTCGAACGAACGCACCAACGGCTACGCCGACGCGGTGGTCGCCGTCGCGACCGCCGAGGACGCGCTGGAGGCCGTCGAGAGCGAACTCCTGACGGTGGCACGAGCCGTCGACGCCAACGAGGATCTCCGGCGACAGCTCACGGACCTACACCTGCCCGTCGGTCGCCGGCTCACGTTCGTCGAGTCCGAGGTCCTGGCCGCTGCGCACCCGGCGACCCGGTCCGTGCTGGCGATGATCATCGCCGCCGACCGTGTCGGCGACCTGACCGCGATCGCCGAGCGGGTCAGCGAGCGCACCGCCGCCCGTCGTGACGCGGAGCTCGCCGAGGTCTACGTGGCGGTGCCGCTCGACGATGCGCGCAAGCAGGCCCTGAAGGATGCGCTGGAACGTTCGACCGGGAAGAAGCTGGAACTCAAGGTCTACGTCGACGAGAACGTCGTCGGTGGAGTCCGTGCCAAGATCGGTGACACGGTGATCGATGGGTCCCTGGCGAACCGCCTGGGCAACCTGCGGACCCGACTCGGCGGCTAGTCCACCCCGCACACCGCTCCGGCGGTCGCTGCACCCCACGACCACGAGGAAGAAGATCGAGATGGCTGACCTGACGATCCGGTCGGAGGACGTCTCCGACGCGATCAAGCGGATGCTCGAGGGCTACGAGCCCGATCTCGCCACCGAGCAGGTCGGGCGCGTGATCTCCACCGGTGACGGCATCGCCCGCATCAGTGGTCTGCCCGGCACCCTCGCGAACGAACTGCTCGACTTCGGTGACGGCGTGTTCGGTATGGCCATGAACCTGGACGAGCACGAGATCGGTGCCGCCATCTTCGCCGAAGCGTCTCGCATCGAGGAAGGCCAGACGGTTCGGCGCACGCAGAGCGTGCTGTCCGTCCCCGTCGGTGACGCCATGCTCGGCCGGGTCGTCGACCCACTCGGGCAGCCGATCGACGGCAAGGGGCCGCTCGATCAGGACAAGATCGACGGCGAGCGCGCCCTGGAGGTCCAGGCGCCGGGTGTCGTCGACCGCCAGCCGGTGAAGGAGCCGCTGCAGACCGGGGTCAAGGTGATCGACGTCATGACCCCGATCGGCCGGGGGCAGCGGGAACTGATCATCGGCGACCGTCAGACCGGCAAGACGGCCATCGCGATCGACACGATCATCAACCAGAAGGCCCTGTGGGGAACCGACGAGGCCGTCAAGTGCATCTACGTTGGAGTCGGGCAGAAGGGCTCCACGATCGCCCAGGTCGTCGCCACCCTCGAGAAGCACGGCGCGATGGAGTACACCACCGTCGTCTCCGCACCAGCGTCGTCGCCGGCGCCGTTCCAGTACATCGCCCCGTACTCGGGCGCGGCCATCGGGGCCAACTGGATGTACAAGGGTGACCACGCGCTGATCATCTACGACGATCTCTCGAAGCAGGCCGACGCCTACCGACAGTTGTCGCTGCTGCTGCGGCGTCCGCCAGGGCGCGAGGCCTACCCCGGTGACGTCTTCTACCTCCACAGCCGGCTGTTGGAGCGTGCCGCGAAGCTCAACGACGAACTCGGTGGAGGGTCGATGACCGCGCTGCCGATCGTCGAGACCAAGGCCAACGACGTCTCCGCCTACATCCCGACCAACGTGATCTCGATCACCGACGGGCAGATCTTCCTCGAGACCGACCTGTTCTTCCAGGGCGTGCGTCCTGCCATGAACGCGGGCATCTCGGTGTCCCGCGTCGGTGGGTCCGCGCAGCGTCCCGCCATGAAGGCGGTCTCCGGGACGGTCCGTCTGGAGCTCGCCCAGTACCGCGAGCTGGAGGCGTTCGCGCAGTTCGGTTCCGACCTCGACAAGGCGTCCCAGCGGCAGATCGCCCGGGGTCAACGGGTCGTGGAGATCCTGAAGCAGCCGCAGTACCAGCCGCTGTCGGTGCAACTGCAGGTCGCGTCCGTCGTCGCCGTCACGTCCGGCAAGCTCGACGAGGTTCCCGTCGGGGACGTGCGCCGCTACGAGCGCGGGCTCCACGAGTTCCTGCAGTCCCGTCACGGCAAGCTGCTCGAGACGCTCTCGCGGGAGAAGCTCTCCGACGAGTTGCGCGAGCAGTTGGACGCGGCGATCAGCGACTTCCACGACACCTTCGCTCCCTCGCAGGTCGAGGAAGCCGAGGAGGAGAACGTCGGCTGGGACGCGATGGCGGCCGCCAGCGAGACCGTCGACTGATCGACCGGGTGCAGCGGCGCCCACGGCGAGCTGACGCTCGCGAGGAGGCACGAGGTGGCAGGTAGCGGCCAGATCCGCCAGCTGAAGCGACGGATCCGCTCCGTGAAGAGCACGCAGAAGATCACGCGTGCCATGGAGATGATCGCAGCGTCCCGGATCGTCCGGGCGCAGGCCCGCGTGCGTGCCGCCCGCCCCTACGCCGAGCAGATCCACGAGGTCATCAAGGGTCTCGCGGTCTCCAACGACGTCCGGCGGCACCCCTTGCTGCAGCAGCGTGACGTGAAGCGCACGGCGGTCGTGGTCAACACCTCGGACCGTGGCCTGGCCGGGGCGTACAACGCCAACATCCTGAAGGTCGCGGAACGCACCATCGCCCAGGAACGCGAGCTCGGTCGTGAGATCGAGCTCTACGTGGTGGGCAAGAAGGGCGCCGGCTACTTCCGCTACCGCGGTCAACCGATCGCGCAGGTCTGGGAGGGCATCTCGGACGCCCCGACCGTCGACAACGCCCTGGGCATCTGTGAGGTGCTCATGGAGCGCTTCGCCAAGGAGGAGTTCGACCGGGTCTGGCTCGTGTACACCGACTTCAAGTCGTCGCTGACCCAGTCTCCGGTGCGCCATGAGTTGCTGCCCGTCAAGCCGACCGAGTTCGAGAAGGGCGAGGAGCTGAACCCCGAGTTCATCTACGAACCCAGCCAGGCCGAGATGCTCGAGCGCCTCGTCCCTCGCTACGTCGAATCCAAGGTCTTCCACGGCCTGCTCGAGTCCTCGGCGTCGGAGCACGCTGCACGGCAGCGCGCGATGAAGTCGGCGACCGACAACGCCAAGGAGGTCTCGGAGTCGCTCTCGCGGGTCATGAACCAGGCCCGTCAGGAGCAGATCACGACCGAGATCTCGGAGATCGTCGGCGGCGCCGAAGCCCTCGGATCCGGCTGATCTCCCTCCCGCCACCCGACCACCGACCGCTCGATCCGCTCCAGGTAGACGAGCACGACGATCAGGAGCCCACCCCATGACCACCCAGACCGCGCCAGAGGCGTCTCGCAGCGGCGAGGCCGATGGCCGCATCGTCCGCGTGATCGGCCCGGTCGTGGACGTCGAGTTCCCGCCCGGCGACCTCCCCGACATCAACCACGCGCTGACCTTCGAGCGCACCTACCAGGACGAGACCTCGACCATCACCGCCGAGGTTGCTCAGCACCTGGGAGACCGGCGTGTCCGAGCCATCTGCATGCAGCCGACCGACGGGGTGGTCCGCGGCGCCGATGTGACCGCGACGGGGGCACCCATCACCGTCCCGGTCGGGCCCGGAACGCTCGGCCACATCTACAACGTGCTCGGACAGCCGCTCGACGTCGACGAGAGCGAGATCGACGCCGACACCCGGTGGGCGATCCACCGTGACCCGCCGGAGTTCGACGAACTCGAGCCCCAGGCGGTCATGTTCGAGACCGGCATCAAGGTCATCGACCTGGTCGAGCCCTACGTACAGGGCGGGAAGATCGGGATGTTCGGCGGCGCCGGGGTCGGCAAGACCGTCGTCATCCAGGAGATGATCAACCGCGTCGCACAGCAGCATGGTGGCGTGTCGGTCTTCGCTGGGGTCGGTGAGCGCACGCGTGAGGGCAACGACCTCATGCTGGAGATGGAGGAGTCCGGCGTCCTCGAGAAGGCCGCGCTGGTCTTCGGGCAGATGGATGAGCCGCCGGGGGTACGCCTGCGGGTCGCGCTGTCCGCACTCACGATGGCCGAGTACTTCCGCGACGAGATGCGCCAGGACGTGTTGCTGTTCATCGACAACGTCTTCCGGTTCGTCCAGGCGGGTATGGAGGTCTCCACCCTGCTCGGTCGCATGCCGTCTGCGGTCGGCTACCAGCCGACGCTGTCCAACGAGATGGGACAACTGCAGGAACGGATCACCTCGACCAAGGGTCGGTCCATCACCTCGTTGCAGGCCGTGTACGTCCCAGCTGACGACATCACCGACCCTGCGCCACACACGACGTTCGCCCACCTCGATGCGCAGACGGTGCTGTCGCGTGACATCGCATCGCTCGGGATCTACCCGGCGGTCGACCCGCTGGATTCCACGTCCCGCATCCTCGACCCCGCGGTCCTCGGTGACGAGCACTACGACGTCGCGACGGGCGTCCAGGAGGTCCTGCAGCGCTACAAGGACCTCCAGGACATCATCGCGATCCTCGGGATCGACGAACTGTCGGAGGAGGACAAGGTGATCGTGGCGCGTGCACGCAAGGCGCAGCGCTTCTTCAGCCAGAACTTCTACGTGGCCGAGCAGTTCACCGGCAACCCGGGCGTCTACGTCCCCGTCAAGGAGACGATCGAAGGCTTCCGCGCCCTGATCGACGGGGATCTCGACGACCTGCCCGAGCAGGCGTTCCTGTACGCCGGCGACGTCGACGACGTGCAGCGCAAGGCGTCGGAGATGGCAGGCTGATGTCCGACGCGGTCATGCACGTCGAGGTCGTGTCGGCGGAGAGCCACGTCGTCTCCGCCGACATCACGGAGATCTACGCGCGCTCGGTCGAGGGTGAGTTCGGCATCCTGCCGGGACACCAGCCGGGCGTCTTCGCGCTGGACATCGCGCCCGTGACCTTCAAGCACGCGGACGGCCGAGTCGAGCGCGTCGCGGTCCACCGCGGATCACTGTTCGTCGACCAGGACAGTCATATCATCCTGCTCGCCGACATCGCCGAGTCGGACACCGAGATCGATGTCGATCGTGCCCGCAAGCGCAAGGAACAGCTCGAGCGGCAGCTGGCCGACGACCCGGACAACGCGGTGCTCAAGGCGTCCGTGATGAAGCAGGAGGTCCGCCTCCAGGTCGCGGACGACACCACCTCGGCGTAGACGGTCCGGGCGCTGGCCGGCCGTCCGGCCGGTGTCGCCGTCCCGGAGCCGATCGAGGGGCTGGGTAGTCTCCTCCCATGTTCCCCGACCAACTCCCGACCCCTACCGATCACTTCGTCGTCCGAGGTGGTCACGCCCTGCGTGGGACGATCCGCCTGTCGGGCGCGAAGAACTCGGCGCTGAAGCTGATGGCGGCGTCGTTGCTGTGCGAGGGCACGGTCGAACTCTCCTGCGTGCCACGCATCGCCGACGTTCCGGTCATGGCGGACGTGTTGCGGGGTCTCGGGGTGGAGGTCACGCTCGATCCCGAGGCGGAGACCGCCTCCCTCACGGCCACGGCAGAGCCGGACTGGCACGCTCCTGCCGACGCGGTGACCCGCATCCGCGCGTCGATCTCCTGCCTGGGTCCGCTGGTGGGCCGCACGGGTCGGGCACGGCTCGCCCTTCCCGGCGGAGATCGCATCGGGGCACGTGCGATCGACCTCCACCTGCGGGGGCTCGAGGCGATGGGTGCCACCGTGCTGGAGCGCCCCGGTGAGGTCGAGGTGGTCGCCGAGGGGCTCCACGGCGCCCAGATCCCCCTGGACTTCCCTTCGGTCGGTGCCACCGAGAACCTCCTCATGGCCGCGACCCGGGCTGTCGGTACCACGATCATCGAGAACGCCGCCCGCGAACCCGAGATCCAGGACCTGTGCCGCATGCTGGTCGCCATGGGAGCGCGGATCGATGGCATCGGTTCGCCCACGCTGGAGATCGAGGGGGTCGACCGGCTCACGTCGGTCGTCTGGGAGACCTGCCCCGACCGCATCGAGGCAGGGACGTACGCGATCGCCGCCGCGGTCACCGGGGGAGACGTCGTGATCGAACGGGTCCGCCCCACGGATCTCACGCTGCCGCTCATCAAGCTGCGTGCTGCAGGGATCATCGTCGAGGAGGGTGCCGACTCGTTGCGTATCAAGGCCGGGGACCTGGAGTCGGTCGACGTCGTCACGCTGCCCTACCCGGGCTTCCCGACCGACCTGCAGCCCCAGCTCATGGTGCTGCTGACACAGGCGCACGGGACCAGTCGCTGCACCGAGAACGTCTTCGAATCCCGGTTCTCCTTCGTCGCCGAACTCGCCCGGATGGGCGCCGACGTCGAGGTCGACGGTCACCATGCCTGGATCCGTGGGCCGGTCCAGCTCCACGGCACAACCCTGGCCGGACTGGACGTGCGCGCCGGTGCTGCCGGCACGTTGGCAGGTCTGGTCGCGACGGGCGAGACCACCGTCCATGACGTCCACCACGTCGATCGCGGCTACGCCGACTTCGTCCCTCGCCTCCGGTCGCTGGGCGCCGACGTGGAACGGGCGCCCTCCGATCGTGATGCGTGAGACGTCGAGGCGGATCCTCGGGGCCGTGCTGTGTATGCCCCTGCTCCTGGCAGGTGTCGGGATCTCGCAGGCGGCGGACGGATCGGTGCGCGGGTTCGATGCCCCGATCCGCTTCGAGGTCGCCGACACCGGTCTGCTGCAGGTGAACGGGGAGGCGCGCTACCTCGACACCATCGAGTTGCTGCCCCGCCGCGACGGCGCGGTGCTCGTCAACGAACTCGGCATCGACGACTACGTCGCCGGCATCGCGGAGATGCCGGCCGACTGGCCCATGGAGGCGTTGAAGGCGCAGGCGGTCGCTGCCAGGACCTACGGCTGGTACGTCATGCGGACGGGTTCCTACGCGGGGTACGACATCTGTGCGACCGTGGCCTGCCAGGTGTTCCGCGGTGCGGACGTCGAGTTCGGGACGGGCAGCGGCGACCGGTGGCGCGCAGCGGTGGAGGAGACGGCAGGCGAGGTGCTGGTCGATGACGAGGGCGACCCGGTCCTGGCTCGGTACTACTCGACCTCCGGCGGCCGGACCTACGCCAACGAGGAGGTGTTCCCCTCGTCGGGTTCCCACGACCACCTCGTCAGCATCGAGGATCCCTATGACGCCGTGTCGCCGCTGCACCGATGGACGGTGCGGTTCACGCGTGAGGAGTTCGACGCGATCGCCGCACGCGGCCAGCAGCTCTCGAGCGTGGTGCCCGTTGCCGACGCCGAGCGTGTGGGTGAGGTCCACGACCCCCGTGCCTCGATCCGGGTCCAGGGCCAGGACGGGACGGTCGTGGAGGTCGGGACCGGCAACTTCAGGGATTTCGTGTCGGCGGTGGCCCCCGAGCTGTTCCCCGACCGGTTCCCACCGCTTCGCGCGGACGGTCTGCGGTCACTGCCATCGACCGTACCGACCGCGCGGTACGACATCGAAGTGACCGACGACGAGGTGATCCTGCACGGCCAGGGCTGGGGGCACGGTGTCGGCATGGGCCAGTACGGTGCCAAGGGTCGGGCCCAGGAGGGTGCGACCTACCGGGAGATCCTGGCGGCCTACTACAACGGCCTCGAGCCAGCACGGACCGCGGCGGTCCCCGAACGTCTACGTGTCGGGATCGCCGTCGGAGGGACGCTGAGCGTGGCTGCCGATGCACCGGTCAGGATCGAGGCCGGGGACGAGGTGATCGAAGAGGGGGCCCTGGGGACCTGGCAGCTCGACCGCCAGGGTGACGGGTGGTTGCTCACACCGCCCGAAGGGCACAGCGAGACGCTGGAGGTCAGCGATACCCGGACCGCTCAGGCCCTGCGGGCGATGGTCGACGCCGTCGCCGTGGAGATCGACGTGAACAAGCCGGTGAGGCTCGCCCTGGAGGTCACGACCGAGGCCGACCGCACGGTGATCCGCCGTGACCTCGGCGTCGTCGAAGCTGGACGGCACTCGGCGGTTTGGCGTCTGGACGACGCAGACGGTTCCCTGGCCGAGCCCGGCCGCTACCGGGTCGCGCTGGTCGCGCAGGACCATACGGGGGATCGTGCCGGTGAACCGATCGAGATCGAGCTCCCGTTGGTCGCGGCCGACTCCCCGGTTCCCGACCGTCCCGAGGCCGCGACGGACCCGAACCGATGGTGGTTGGTCACCGTGGCCGCAGGAGTGTTCGCGTTGCTGGCCGCTGGACTGATCGTCATCCGGAGAGCCCGATGAGCCTGCCACCCCCGCCCCCACCCGGGTCGACACCTCCTCCTCCGCCGCCACCTGCACCAGAGCCGGCGACCGGCTTGGCAGGGATGCGCAGCCTCCGGGATGCGCCGTCTCCGTACTCGGTGCTGCTCGCCGCGATCGTCGTCATCATCATGTCGGCCCCGAACCTGGTGTTCCTCGCCATCGATCGTGCGATCGACATCCCGATGGACCCGGACCGCTCCGCGAGTCAGGCCGAGCTGATCTTCGGTCTGGTGGTCGCGCTGATCCTGCAGTTGATCATCTTCGTCGTGGCCCTCGTTCCCCTGATGATCCGCCGACGGCTGGACCGGCGGCTCTTCGGACCGTCGCAGCCGACCGGCAGCTGGCTGGCGCTGGGCTTCGGTGTCGCGTCCGGGGTGGCCGCACTGTTCGCGGTGGTCATCACCAACTTCGTCATCGCGTTGACGGGCGCGCTGGAGGATCCCGTCGAGCAACAGCTCCTGCAGGACGCCCTCGCTGGCGGTGCGGCACTCGTCCTCGCGGTGGTGATCGCGGTCCTCGTTGCCCCGATCGTCGAGGAGGTGGTCTTCCGTGGGATCCTGTTCCGCGCCCTGGGGGACCGCATGGGGGTGTGGGGCGCCGCGATCGTCTCCTCCGCCGTGTTCGCCCTGATCCACGTCGAGGTGCTGCTGAGCCAACCGTTCGGGCTGGTCGGCCTCTTCGTGGTCGGGCTGGTCCTCGCGCTGGCCTACCAGTGGACCGGCAACCTGCTCGTCCCGATCCTGGGACACGCGGTGTTCAACGGCGCGATGATCGGGTTGGCCCTCGCGATCGAACGGCTCGGTCTGGAGGAGCTCATGGAGCAGGCCGCGAGCATCGCCATGCGGCTGGTGGTCGTCCTCGGCTAGGGGGATGGCGCGTCCTGGCGCCGCCAGGCATCGAGCTGACGGTGCATCGCCCCCATCAGGGCGTCGATCTCGCGCTGCGGTGCGCCGCCACGGACCGCGATGTTGAGTCCGAGGACGAAGGCCAGGAGCAGCTCGGCGCGTTGTTCGTGCGCCTCGTCATCGATCTCGCCTCGCTGTGCGCCGCGCCGCAGCGCCATCGTCAGGGCGTCGCGCACCCGTTGGCGGTAGCGCTGGGTCCGTTGGGCGATGACCCGGTCGGCCCCGCCGTCCTCGGCCATCAGGTTGGTGATCATGCAGCCGCGGTGGCCTTCCGAGGTCACCCACCCGTGGAGACGCTCCAGGAAGTCGGCGATCGCGGCGAGGCCGTCATCCCGCGTCTCGAGCGGGACGACGAGTTCGGTGTCGAGCAGCGCTTCGTACCGATCCAGGGCGGCGGTCAGCAAGCCCGCCTTCGACCCGAAGGCGTGGTACAGGCTCGACTGGCTGATGCCCAGCGCCGCCTCCAGCTCCCGGGTCGAGGTGGTGCGGAAGCCGCCGCTCCAGAACAGCTCGAGGGCGCCATCGAGGACGGCGTCGACGTCGAAGCTCCGCGGACGGCCACGGGACAGGGTGTCAGACACCGTCATCTCCCCGACGGTTCCGGGGTCGGATCAGCCGGAACCCTTGACAGCCTACTGGAGCGAGCGCTACACAAACAGTTGTGGAGCAGGTGCTTCAGAAAGAGGTGCCGCCCGGGAGCGAAGGGAGAGCGCGATGGCGAGGCTGCCGTACATCGAACCGGAGGATGCCGATCCGATCACCAAGCAGGTCTACGAGGATGCCGAGGCCCGGTTCGAGATGGTCCTCAACATCTTCAAGATCACGGGCAACGCCCCGGAGATCGCCCAGAAGATGTGGCAGATCTACTTCGACATCCTGCAGGAGGGCCCCCGTCTGAGCTGGATCGACAAGGAACTGCTGATCCTCAAGTCCACCAAGATGGGCGATTGTCTCTACTGCGTCACTCAGCACGAGGTCGTGTCGGCCCGTCTGGGAGTCTCGGCGGAGAAGCAGGCCGACATCGTGGGGGTCGAGTACCGCCAGTCGCCCCACTACTCGGCGGCCGAGGTGGCGATCCTGGACCTGTGCGCCCACGTCGTCCTGGATCCGGAGCAGATCCCACGCGAGGTCTGGCGACGGGTCAAGGAGCACTACGACGACGGCCAGATCGTCGAGATCGTCGCCACGATCGGTGCCTACCTGCAGGTCTCGAAGTTCGGGGACGCGATGGGGGTCGAGCTCGAGCCGGTGTGGCACGGCCACGAACCGGTGCTGTTCGACGTGGAGCCGCCCACCTCGGCCGCGTCCAAGCAGCACCTCGAGCACTTCCTCGCCCAAGCACCCTCGGCCTGAAGGAGACCGCCATGGCAGCCACCGCACTGATCGACACCCCCACCGACGACATCCAGGAGACCTACCGGGCCGCCGAGGAGTACTTCGGCCACGTCCCGAACTTCGTGAAGGCGCTGGGGACGAACCCGGCGTTCTGTGCCTCGATCACCGGGTTCGTCATCGAGGCGCTTGGCGAGGGCCGGGTCAGTTGGGCCTTCAAGGAGCTCGTGATCCTGAAGACCCTACGGGCGACCGGCGCCCACTACAGCTACGGCGCGCACGAGCGGCTGGCGGTGGAGCTCGGCAACAGCCCCGAACGCATCGGGGACCTGAACAACTCGATCTGGGAGGACAGCCCGCGGTTCTCCGACGCCGAGCGGGCGGTCTTCGCCCTGATCGAACAGATCGCGGTCGACGCCAACGACGTCGGTGACGACATCTGGGACGACCTCCACGCCCACTGGGACGCCGGGCAGCTCCTCGAGCTCAACGCCGTGATCACGACCTTCCTCAACGTCGGGCGCATGTTCGACACGCTGGGGGTGTGCGACCCGCAGCTGTTCGCACGACCCGTGGGCTGAACGCCGGCGGTGGTCCGACCGGTGCGCTACCCGACCAGCAGGCAGAAGGTGTGGCCTGCCGGGTCGACGTAGACCCGGAGCGGTTCCACGGGATCGTCCGTGCGGTCGAGCCGGAGTTCGCCTCCCAGGGCGAGCACCTGCTCGTGGCCCGCCTCCAGCTTTGCTCGGTCGGCGAGCGTCAGGTCCAGGTGGAGCTGCTGCGGCACCGTGGCCTCAGGCCAGGTGGTACGCCGCAGGCGGTCGACGCGCTGGACCGCCAGGAACGGGGTGCCGTCAGGATGGTCCAGGTCCAACCAGTCGGGTGGCTGCTCCACCTGTCCCGGTGTCCTCGGTGGCTCCTGGCCGGGCCGGTACACCAGACCGAGCAGTTCGCGCCAGAACTCGGCCTCGACGCGTGCATCGGGGGCTTCGAGGACGACCTGCCAGCTCTTGGGTCGTAGCAGCGGCTCAGCCATCGGACGCTCCCGACGGGTCGTGGAAGGGGCGGAGGGATGCGGTCGCGGGGACGCGGTCCGTCGCGACCTCGATCTCCCAGGTGCCGCCGTCGAGGTAGGCCCGGTCCACCTCGCGGTCGGACTCGACGTAGCCCATCGCGAGGGCACGCTGTTCGGTGTAGCTCCACATCGCCGACGAGGTGCGTCCCACGAGCTGTCCGTCGCGGAGGATCGGCTCGTCGTGGTAGAGCAGTCGCGCCGGATCCTCGAGCCGGAACTGCACGAGCCGCTTGGTGCGTGGCAGGTCACGTTGGCGTGCCAACGCGTCACGCCCGATGAACCCTCCCGGCTTGTCGAAGGCCACAGCGAAGCCGAGGCCGGCTTCGAGCGGGGTGTCCTGGTCGGACAGGTCATCGCCCCAGTGTCGGTAGCCGGCTTCCAGTCGCAGCGAGTTCATCGCGTGGAACCCGGCGTGACGCAGGCCGTGACGCTGGCCGGCGGCGAGGATGGCGTCGTACAGACGCGTGGCGTCCGCCGCTGCCACGTAGAGCTCCCAGCCGAGACCGCCGACGTAGCTCATCCGCAACGCCAGGACGGGCACACCTGCGATCTCGATGTCCCGCGCGGAGCCGAAGGGGGCGGCGCCGTCGCTCAGGTCGGCAGCGGTGAGCTCGCCCAGGAGCTCACGTGAGCGGGGCCCCATCACGCCGAGCACAGCCAGCCGATCGGTGACGTCCTGGATGTCGACCGCGAGGCCACGCGCGTGTCGTGTCAGCCAGGCCAGATCGCGCGTGCGGGTCGCTGCGGCCGACACGACGAGGAAGTCCTCCTCCCCCCGGCGGGTCACGGTGAGGTCGGCTTCGATGCCACCCCGCTGGTTGCACCACGGGGTGTAGACCACCCGTCCCGGCTCGACGTCGACCCGGTTCGCGCTCAGCCGATCGAGGAGCTGCCGCGCGTCCGGTCCGGTCACCCGGAACTTGGCGAAGGAGCTCTGGTCGAACAGGCCGACCGCGGTCCGTACGGCGTTGCACTCGAGTCCGCAGACCTCGAACCAGTTCTGTCGGTCGTACGAGTACCGGTACTCGCGGTCCTGGTCGGGGAGCGCGAACCAGTTGGGGCGTTCCCAGCCGGCCACGCTGCCGAAGACCGCACCGGCGTCGATCAGGCGTTCGTGGAGGGGGGAGGTGAACATCCCGCGCGCGCTCTCGTACTGACGGAACGGCCAGTGCATCGCGTAGAGGAGTCCGAGGCTCTCGGGGATCCGCTGCTGGAGGAAGGCGGGCGTCGACTCGAACGGGAACGTTCGACGGATGTCGACCGGCCACAGGTCCAGCGGGGGGTGCCCGTCGATGATCCAGTCGGCCAGCGCCCAGCCCGCCCCACCCGCTGACTGGATCCCGACCGAGTTGAAGCCTGCCGCGACGAAGCAACGATCCAGTTCCGGGGCCTCCCCCAGGTGGTAGTGCCCGTCCGGCGTGAACGCTTCCGGGCCGTTGAAGAACAGTTGCAGACCGGTTTCGGCCAGGGCAGGTAGGCGATGGACCGCCCGCTCGAAGACCGGGCCGATGTGCTCCCAGTCCTCGGGCAGGGAAGCGAAGGAGAAGTCACGGGGGATGCCATCGAGCTTCCAGACCTTGCCCCGGGGTTCGAAGAAGCCGACCATCAGCTTGCCGGTCTCCTCCTTGAGGTAGGTGTACCCACCGGGGTCGCGGACCGTTGGCATCCCCGCGGTCAGCCCGTCGATCGGAGCCGTCACGAGGTAGAAGTGCTCGCATGCCTGCAGCGCAACGTTCACCCCGACGCTGGCCGCCAGCTGTCGGGTCCACATGCCGGCGCAGAGCACGACCGTTTCGGCCTCGACGGTGCCGAGGACGGTGTCCACCCCGGTGGCGCGATCGCCATCGCGACGCAGTCCCGTGACCTCCACACCTTCGAGGACCCGTACCCCGCGATCCTTGGCGCCCTTCGCCAGGGCCATGGTGGTGTCCACGGGGCTCGTCTGTCCGTCGCGGGGGATGTGGATCGCGCCGACCAGATCATCGGTGCGGAGCAGGGGCCAGTGGTGACGGACCTCGTCCAGATCGATGATGTGTGCGTCGACCCCGACCGTCTGCGCCATCGATGCTCCCCGGAGTAGCTCCTGCCAGCGCGCTGGGTCGGAAGCGACCGAGATCGACCCGGTGGTGCGGTAGCCGGTCGCCTGGCCCGTCTCGTCCTCCAGGGCCTCGAAGAGCCGGGTGGAGTAGGTCGCCAGTGACGTCAAGCTGTGGCAGGATTTCAACTGCGAGACCAGGCCGGCGGCGTGCCACGTGGTCCCGCCCGTGAGTTGCCCCTGCTCGAGCAGGAGGACATCGGTCACCCCACGGCGGGCGAGGTGGTAGGCCACGCTGCAACCGATGATCCCCCCGCCGACCACGACCACCTGAGCTCGCTCCGGTAACGCCACGGTCCGTCTCCTACCTGCTCTGGGCTCGGGTCTCGTCTCACGCCGGGTAGGTCGTGCTCGACCTCCCGGTAGGTCGGCCTCCGAGCGACGTCAGTGGCGCAGGAGGCGTTCTGCCAGGGTGCGTCCGGTCGGGGGTCGTCCGGAGCTGGCGGTGCGTGCGTCCAGCCTCGTCAGTGCTCGTTGGAGGTAGCGCGCTCCCAACCACCGCAGGGGTTCCGGTTCCCACCGACGCGAGCGGTGGCCGACCATGGGCAGGTCGGCGTGTTCGGTCTCGCCCGTGACGATCAGGTCGGCCAGCACGCGTCCGGCGAGGTTGCTGGTCGCTACCCCCTGCCCCGTGTAGCCGTACGCGCCGCCGATGCCCGAGTCCGCGTCGAGGTGGAACGTCGGCATCCAGTCCCGAGGCATCCCGAGTGGTCCGCCCCACGCGTGGCTGAACCGGACGCCGGTCAGCGACGGGAACCACGTCCGCAGCTGGTCGCGGAGCAGGTCGTGGGTGGGCCCGTGCCGGTCGTAGGCGGGAGAGATACGTGACCCGAAGTGGTAGGGGGCCCCTCGTCCTCCGAAGAGGATGCGGCCGTCGATGGTCCGTGAGAGGTAGTCGACGGTGTAGCGGTGGGATGACAGCAGCTCGTGACCACCCCACCCGAGCTCCTCCCATGCGGCATCGCTCAGCGGCTCCGTCAGCACGATCAGCGAGTACACGGGCATGAGGTCCCGATGACGGCCAGGGAGCTGTGACAGCCAGGCTTCGCAGGCCAGGACGACCGTCTCCGCACGGACGGTGCCGGTCGGGGTCGTCGCGGTCCCCCGCTGTCCCTGACGGCGTCCGCTCACGTCGGTCACCGGGGTGCCCTCGGCGATCCGGCCGCCGCGACGTTCGACGGCGCGGGCGAGACCCCGGACCAGTCGCCCGGGGTGGATCGCGGCGGCGTTCGGGTCGAACAGCGCGCGCTGGGCACCTGCGACGCGGACCCGCTCGGCGACCTCGTCGGCATCCAACGCGCGCACCTCCCCGAGCGCATCGATCGCGGTGAGCTGACGCAGCGCGCCTTCGACGGCGGGGAGTTCCTGCTGGCCCCGCGCCAGCCGGAGCAGCCCGCCCTTGCGCGCCTGCGCATCGATCCCCTCGTCGCGGCAGGTGTTGATCACCTCGTCGACCGTCGCGCGCATCGTCTCGAGCGTCAGGCGGGCGGTCGCGGGGGAGCTGCGACGCGCCAACTCGGCAGGTGTCACCGCGATGTAGGGCGACAGCCAGGCACCGTTGCGTCCCGACGCGCCGAACCCTGCCACCTGGGCCTCGCAGATCAGCACCTCGGCCGACGGGTCGCGGCGCAGCACCTCCAGCGCGGTCCAGAGGCCGGTGAACCCGGCCCCGACGATCAGCACGTCGACGTCGACGTCACCATCCAGCGGCGGCCTCGGCGCCAGGTCGTCCTGCGCATCCTCGAGCCAGAAGCTGACCGTCACGGTGTGGGTCGCTCCAGCAGCTCCAGCGCGAGGCCGTACTCGATCAGGTGCTCACCGGAACGGGGATCGCGTCCGGTCAGCTCGCGGATCCGGTCGAGGCGGTAGCTGAGGGTGTGCCGGTGCACGCAGAGCTGCTCCGCGGCGGGACCGGGCCGGCAGCCGTGGGAGAGGTAGGCGCGCAACGTCGCGATCAGGTTGCTCGAGCCCTCGCGGTCGTGGTCCAGGACGGGGCCCAGGACCTGGGTCACGAAGTCGGCCGCGCCAAGGTCGTCGCGGATGCCCGCCAGGAGTCCGGAGAGACCGAGACTGTCGACGTCGCGGATGGTGGCAGGGGAGTCCAGGTGGATCGCGACGTGCGCCTCCCGCAACGCCGCGCGCAGCGCCTCCCACTCGGTCTTCGCCCGGCTGCGTCCGATGTGGACGTCTGGCCAGCCACGGCGGTCCAGCGCCGCGGCCACCGCCTCAGCCGCATCGCTCGGATCCGGGACGATCGCGTGGACGATGCCGTCGAGGTGGCCGACGAGCGGAGCTCCCAGGGTGACGAGCGCGTCCTCGATGACCGTACACAGCGCTGCGTCGGGGATCCGCGTCGGACGGCTGAAGGCGAGGACGCGGTAGCGCTCCATCGGCTTGGCGCCCAGCCGGTCCAGCGCACGCTCGACCAGCGTCGTGGTGATCCGACCGGCGGTGACCTCCTCGAGGAGTTCGTCCAGCCGGGTGCGGTGCGCATCACGTACGGAGTGGTGGCGGGCGAGCTCCAGGCTGACGCCGGCGACCCCCTGCTCGAAGAGCAGGACCTCGTGCTCCAGCAACGGCTCCTGGCTGACCGCGATCATCACGGCGTCCGTGTGATCTCCCAGCGTGATGGCGCCCACACGCCACCACCGACCGTCCTGCTCGACGTCTTCACGGCTGCGCTCGCGGGGAGCGGCCTGCCACAGCGTGGCGGCGTCCAGGTCAGCGGCGACCTGCGAGGGATCGACCCGGGCGAGCTCCGCGCCGGTGAAGTCGAGCACGATCAGCGCCGCGGTCGGCATCGCGCGTGCGACCGTGCCGAGCACCCCGTCGAGGCCCTCTTCGCCGATGACGCCGGCCAGGACCTGGCGGTGCAGGTCGACCGCATGCCGCAGCGTCGCGTAGCGCTCCTCGAACGCGTGGTGGGCAACGCGGCGGCTCACCGCGATGAACGGGATCTCGTAGGGCAGGGTGAACAGCGGGAGGTCGAGTTCGTCGCAGGCCGCGAGCATCCCCGGCGGCACGTCCGGTAGCGAGACCCCCATCGCAAAGCCCAGGGCGACGATGCCGCGCTCTGCCACCCCGGCGACGAACCGGCGCTGCAGCTCCTCGCTGTCCTTGACGCCCAACCCGGTCGTGAGCAGGAGCTCACCACCCTCGAGCCACGGGGTCGGGTCCAGGAGCTCGGAGATGTGGGCCCATCGGATCGGTCCGCGGCGGTCGACGCCGGCATGACCGGCGACGACCTCGGCCCCGAGGCCCGGGTCGGCCAGCAGTTCTGACAGCCACAGGGGCATCGGCGACCTCGCCTCGTCGTGCAGGCGGCCAGCGTACTCCCTGGCATGCCGAGCAGCCCCCCGACGCCCGTAGCGCGGAGCCACACCCACCGGTGCTTGCTCGGCCACGTCCGGTCCCCTCCCTTGGTTCCGGCGCGGCACGCTACGCACGTCACCGCCCGGGAGCCTTGGCCACCTCACCGGTTCCTCGCCATCTGCTTCGGCCATCCGTCCAGGTCGGCTGCTCGTTCCTCCACCTGGCCAACCCGACGTGCGCTGGACGAGACACTTTTCCAGCGACACGTCACCGATGGTGGTCGTAGGGTTCCCTCCTGGACACCGTCGGAGGCCGACGGAGTACGGGAGTGCGGTCCGTCCGGGAGGGGCGGCACGCGTCAGGACGACGATCCACCGGGTGGACGTGTTCGGTCCGCCGAGGTGACGAGGAGGACGAGACGCCCATGCGTGAGACCCAGAACCTGATCGGCGGCAAGCTGCAGCCCGCCAAGGACGGACGCACCCTCGACCTGGTCGATCCGTCGACCGGGAAGGTCGCGGGCGCGTCACCGCTCTCGGGCCCGGAGGACGTCGACGCGGCCTGCCGAGCCGCCGCGGACGCGTTCACGAGCTGGCGCGACGCGACACCAGCGGAACGCAGTCTCGCGATGCTCAAGATCGCGGACGCGCTGGAGGCGCGCGGCGAGGAGCTGGTCCGCATCGAGTGCGAGAACACCGGCAAGCCCTTCAACCTCACGATGGAGGAGGAGCTGTCGGCGGGCATCGACCAGATCCGCTTCTTCGCTGGAGCTGCTCGGGTGCTCGAGGGCCGGTCGGCCGGCGAGTACATGCGCGGCCACACGTCGATGATCCGCCGCGAGCCGATCGGGGTGTGCGCGCAGGTCACGCCGTGGAGCTACCCGATGATGATGGCGATCTGGAAGTTCGCGCCGGCGCTGGCTGCGGGCAACACGATCGTGTTGAAGCCCTCCGACACGACCCCCATCTCGACGGTGTTCATGGCGGAGGTGATGGGCGAGTTCCTGCCGGACGGGGTCGTCAACGTGGTCTGCGGTGATCGTGACACCGGTCGTGCGCTGGTCACCCACGACATCCCGGAGATGGTGTCGGTCACGGGATCTGTGAGGGCCGGCATGGAGGTCGCCGAGTCGGTGGCGCGTGACCTCAAGCGCACCCACCTGGAACTGGGTGGCAAGGCACCCGTCGTCGTGTTCGACGACGCGGACGTCGAGGCCGCGGCCGAGGGCATCGCCGGCGCTGGCTACTTCAACGCCGGTCAGGATTGCACCGCGGCAACGCGTGTGCTGGCCGGACCGCGGATCCACGACGACCTGGTCGCGGCGTTGGCGGAGCAGGCGCGGGGCACCCGGACCGGTGACCCCTTCGAGGACGACGAGCCCGACTACGGCCCGTTGAACAACGTCAACCAGCACGACCGGGTCAAGGGCTTCTTCGAGCGCAAACCCGACCACATCGAGGTGGTCGCGGGCGGTAACCCGATGGTGCGTGACGGCTTCTTCTTCGAGCCGACGGTGGTCGCTGGGCTCCAGCAGGACGACGAGATGACCCAGACCGAGATCTTCGGCCCGGTCATCACCGTCCAGGGCTTCAGCGACGAGGAACAGGCGCTCGAGTGGGCCAACGGCGTCCGGTACGGCCTGGCGAGCAGCGTGTGGACCAAGGACCACGGCCGCGCGATGCGCGTTGCCCGCGGGCTGGACTTCGGCGCGGTGTGGATCAACACCCACATCCCGATCGTGGCGGAGATGCCCCACGGCGGGTTCAAGCACTCCGGGCACGGTAAGGACCTCTCCATGTACAGCCTGGAGGACTACACCCGGATCAAGCACGTGATGAGCAATATCGAGGACTAACGGTTCCGTCGGATGACTGAGCGGGACCCGCCAGGACGCCGTGACGTGACCCGCCCGAAACAACCACCACGTATACCCACGACCTAGAGCTCCCCCCTAGCAGAGGGGGGAGCGAGGCCGGCCGAACCAACGAGGCCGGCTGATGGGGGGTTGAGAAACATGACCACGAACCCGCAGCTGAACGACGGCAACCTCTGGTTGCACTTCACCCGGACCTCGGACTGGATCAGTGAGCAGCCCACGGTGCCGGTGCTGGAGCGGGGTGAGGGTTGCTACGTGTTCGACAGCGATGGCAAGCGCTACCTGGATGCCTTGTCCGCGCTGTTCTGTGCGCAACTGGGCTACGGCCAGCCCAAGCTCGACGAGGCGGCGACGAGGCAGCTGCAGACGCTGCCGTTCGCGACGAACTGGGGGTGGGCGCACCAGCCCGCGGTGGACCTGGCGGCGGCGCTGGCCGAGCGCTTCCCCGGCGACATCGACCACTTCTTCTTCGTCAACTCCGGGTCCGAGGCGGTGGAGTCGGCCATGAAGTTGGCGATCCAGTACCACCGGATGCGCGGCGAGGATCGCTGGAAGTTCATCTCCCGCAACTACGCCTACCACGGGACGACCTTCGGGGCGCTCGGGATGACGGGGCTCGCGGGTCTGCGCAAGATGTTCGAGCCGTTGCGGCCGGGGCACTACCACGCGGCGAACACCAACCAGTACCGCTGTTCGAGCTCGCAGCAGTGTCCCCCCTGTGATCTGGCCTGCGCACGGTCGATCGAGCAGATCGTGCAGGCAGAGGGACCGGACCAGATCGCGGCGATCTTCGTCGAGCCCGTCCAGAACGCTGGCGGGAGCTTCACGCCACCGGAGGGCTATCTCGAGGAGGTACGCCGCATCTGCGACGAGTACGGGATCCTGATGGTCTCGGACGAGGTGATCTGCGCCTTCGGCCGGCTCGGGTACTGGACGGGTGCGGAGGCCTACGGCTACCTGCCGGACGTGATCACCTTCGCGAAGGGTGTCACCTCGGCCTACCAGCCGCTCGGGGGGCTCGGGTTCCGCCGGTACATCGGCGAGGTGCTGGGCGAGGACACCACCTCGATGTACCTGCACGGCTCGACGTGGGGCGGCCACCCGGTGGCCGCGGCCGTGGCGCTGGCCAACCTCGAGGTGTTCGAGGAGCAGGGCATCCTGGACAACGTGCGCAAGAACGGGCCGTGGTTCGGGGAGCGGCTGTGGGAGCTCTACGACCGCCACACGATCGTCGGCGACGTGCGCGGGACCGGCTACTTCTGGGCCCTGGAACTGGTCAAGGACCGGGACAACAAGATCGGGTTCGATGACGAGGAGACCGAACGTCTGCTCCGCGGGTTCCTGTCGACCCGGTTGATGGAGCTGGGTTTGATCTGCCGTGCGGATGACCGTGACGAGCCGGTGATCCAGCTGTCCCCGCCGTTGATCGCGACCCAGACGGAGCTGACCGAGATCGTGGAGATCCTCGACCAGGTGCTGGGCGAGGCCGCTGAGCGGATGAGGTGAGCGAGCCATGGCGACGGTGACGATCGGCCTCCCGAAGGAGACCAAGCAGGGGGAGCGCCGGGTGGCGCTGACCCCCTCGGCGGTGGCGCTGGCGATCCAACACGGCCATCGGGTCCTCGTGCAGGTCGATGCCGGCCGGGGTGCCGGATTCGACGACACCGCGTACGACACCGCGGGCGCGAAGCTGGTCGACGACCCCGCCGAGGTCTGGGGTGCGGACGTCGTCGTGAAGGTGAAGGAGCCGCAGCCAGCTGAGCAGGAGCACTTCCGGTCGGACCTGACCCTGTTCGCCTACCTCCACCTGGCGGCCGAACCGGACCTGACGGACGCGTTGGTCGCGTCCGGGACCCGGGCCTACGCCTTCGAGACACTGACCGACCGTCACGGGCTGCCTCTGCTCGCGCCCATGTCGGAGATCGCCGGTCGTGCGGCCGCGATCGTCGGCGCGGCGCAGCTGTCGTCCGCCTCGGGCGGGTCGGGGACCCTCATGGGCGGTGCCGCCGGGGTGCCGCCCGCCAAGGCGGTCGTGATCGGGTTGGGGGTCGCAGGCACCATGGCCGCGCGCGGGCTGCGGGGGCTCGATGCCCACGTGACCGGGGTCGACATCGACCTGCAGCGGCTCTATGAGCACCACCTCGACGGAACGGTGGATGCGACCCAGATCAGCGAGCCGGAGCTGGTCGGCGGTCACGTTCGGGAGGCCGACCTGGTGATCGGCGCGGCGTTGGTCCCGGGTGCGCGGGCCCCGGTCGTCGTGAGTGAGGAGCAGGTCGCGTCGATGCGACCGGGGTCGGTGATCGTCGACCTGGCGATCGACCAGGGTGGCTGCGTCGCGACGGCGCGGCCGACCTCGTTGGCCGGGCCGACCTACGTCGAACACGAGGTCGTGCACTACTGCGTCACCAACGTCCCTGGACAGTTCCCCCGGACGGCGTCAGCCGCCCTGTCAGCAGCGGTCGCGCCCAGGCTGCTGCAGCTGGCGGACGACGTAGCGGCTGGACGTGCCGGCACCGACGACGAATCACCGCGGCTGGCCGGGGCCCTGAACGTCGCCTCAGGTGCACTGGCCCACCCGGCGGTCGCGGACGCGTTCCCGCAGCATCCTCGTAGCGACACGCCATGACCGGCCGCGGCGTCAGCACCTGGCTGGATGCGTCGGCCCCGACGGGACCGCCGCTCCGGGGTGAACGCCGGGCGGACGTGGTGGTGGTCGGTGGTGGGTTCACCGGCCTGTGGACCGCGTTGGAGCTGACCTCGCGTGCTCCACATCTCGAGGTGGTGGTGCTGGAGGCCGAGGTGCTCGGCTATGGCGCCTCGGGGCGCAACGGGGGGTTCGTCGACCCGTCGTTGACCCACGGGCTACACAACGGGCTCGCGCACTTCCCTGACGAGATCGACGAGCTGATCCGTGAGGGTGCCACCAACTACGCGGAGATCGTCGCCTTCGTCCGCGACCACGCCATCGATGCGCACCTGAACAGCGTCGGCGTGATCGACGTCGCGACCGAGCCGTGGCAGGTCGCCGACCTCGAGGAAGGTGCCGAGGTCCACCAGCGGGTCGGGGAGCGGGTCGAGCTGCTCGACCGCGAACGGATGCGCAAGCAGGTGGATTCACCCACCTACCTGGCGGGGCTCCACCGGCCGGAGGCCGGCGGCACCGTCGATCCTGGCGCCCTCGTGCGTGGCCTCGGCCGGGTCGCACGTGACCGCGGCGTCGCGATCCACGAGCAGACCCGGGTCACCGGTATCGCCAGGCACGGGACGGGGGTCCGGGTAGTGACCGCCGGCGGGGAGGTGGTCGCGGACCAGGCGGTGCTCGCGACCAACGCATACAGCCACAAGGTGCTCCGCCGGACCGGTACGTGGTTCGTGCCGGTCTACGACCAGGTGCTCGTCACCGCGCCCCTCACCGCCGAGCAGTTGGCCCGTATCGGTTGGGAGGGGCGACAGGGCCTGGGCGATGCGGCCAACCAGTTCCACTACTACCGACTGACCCCGGACGACCGGATCCTGTGGGGTGGCTACGACGCGATCTACCGGTACGGAAACAAGGTCGGCCCGGCGTACGACCACCGGCGCGCGACCTACGACCTGCTCGCCCGCAACTTCCGGCGGACCTTCCCGCAGCTCGACGACGTGCCCTTCGAGCGCTGGTGGGGTGGACCGATCGCCACCACGACCCGGTTCACGGTCACCTTCGGGGAGGAGCTCGGCGGGCGGGTGTCGTGGGCGCTGGGCTACACGGGCCTCGGTGTCGCGACGACACGGTTCGCCGCCAAGGTTCTGGCGGACAAGCTGCTCGATCCGTCGTCACCTCGGCTCGACCTGCGGCTGGTCCGTTCCAAGCCGGTGCCCTTCCCGCCGGAGCCGCTGCGGTGGGCCGGGGTGGCCATGACGCGCCGGGCTATCGCGCGAGCCGACCGCAATGAGGGTCGGCGTGGACCGTGGTTGACCACCCTGGACCGCTTCGGGATCGGGTTCGACTCATGACCACGCGACGCATGCTCAGCTACGAGGAGGAACGCTGATGGGGAGCCACGCCGAGCTGCTGGCCCGTCATCGCCAGGTCCTGCCGGACTGGATGGCGCTCTACTACGACCAGCCGATCGCCCTGTCCCACGGAGAGGGCTGCCACGTCTGGGACGTCGAGGGCAACCGCTACCTCGACCTCTTCGGGGGCATCCTCACCACGATGACGGCGCACGCCCTGCCCGAGGTCGTCGCGGCGGTCCGGGAGCAGGCCGGCAAGCTGCTGCACAGTTCGACGCTGTACCTGATCGAGTCCCAGATCGCGCTGGCGGAGCGGATCGTCGAGCTGTCCCCGATCCCGGATGCGAAGGTGTTCTTCACGACCTCCGGGACCGAGGCCAACGAAGCCGCCCTGCTGTTGGCCTGTACGGCGCGGCGGTCCCAGCAGGTGCTGGCGGTGCGCAACAGCTACCACGGTCGTTCCTTCGCGACCGTCGCGATCACCGGGAACCGCGGCTGGTCGCCGTCGGCGCTGTCCCCGGTGGACGTGAAGTACATCCACGGGGGCTATCGGCTCCGGTCGCCCTTCGGCCACCTCGACGACGAGGGGTTCATCGGCGCCTGTGTCGACGACCTGCGGGATGTCATCGCGACCCAGACCGCCGGCGATATCGCCTGTCTGATCGCCGAGCCGATCCAGGGGGTAGGCGGCTTCGCGACCCCGCCCGACGGGCTCTTCGCCGCCTGGAAGGAGGTCTGCGATGAACACGGCATCCTGCTGATCTCCGACGAGGTCCAGACCGGCTGGGGTCGGACCGGCGAGCACTTCTGGGGGATCGACGCGCACGGTGTGAGTCCGGACATGCTGACCTTCGCGAAGGGGCTCGGCAACGGGCTGACCCTGGCGGGCGTCGTCGCCCGTGGCGACGTGATGGACGGCCTGCCCGCCAACTCGATCTCCACGTTCGGCGGCAACCCGCTGTCCTGCGCGGGAGCGCTGGCGAACCTGGCCTACCTGCTCGACCACGATCTGCAGGGCAACGCCGCGAAGGTGGGGGGCTACCTCCTCCACGAGCTGTCCGCCCGCGCGGCCGACTGGCCAGCGGTGGCCGAGGTCCGGGGTCGGGGGCTGATGATCGGGATCGAGATGGTCGAACCGGGTGGTCTGACCCCCGATCCAGCCGCGGCGGCGCAGGTGCTGGAGGACACCCTCGCGCGAGGGGTGCTCGTCGGCAAGGGCGGCCTGCATGGCAACGTGCTACGTATCGCGCCGCCGCTGACGATCACGGCCGAGGAAGCCGAGGAGGGGCTCGCGGTCGTCGCCGCCGCGTTGTCCGGCCTCACCGAGTGATGAGGAGATCCGTGGTGTCCGAGATGACCGAGGTCACGACGACGGGCCAGACGGCAGCCCCCGCGCCGACCGAGACCCCCGCCGTCTCGCTGCACGCCGTGACGAAACGCTTCCCGGGTGGGAAGGGGTCGGAGCCCGTGGTCGCCGTCGATCACATCGACCTCGGCATCATCGACGGTGAGTTCTTCTCGTTGCTCGGCCCGTCGGGTTGTGGCAAGACCACCACGCTGCGCATGATCGCCGGCTTCGAGTACCCGAGCGCAGGTTCGATCCGCATCTTCGACGAGGAGGTGGGGCTCAAGCCACCGAACAAACGGCCGGTGAACACCGTCTTCCAGTCGTACGCCCTGTTCCCCCACATGACGGTCGCGCAGAACATCGCCTTCGGGCTCGAGATGAAGGATGTCGGTCGCGACGAGATCCAGCGTCGTGTCGCCGAGGTCATCGACCTGGTCCAACTCGAAGGGCGTGAGAACCGCAAGCCCAAGCAGCTCTCCGGCGGGCAGCAGCAGCGCGTCGCGCTCGCACGAGCCCTGGTGAACCGGCCGAAGGTGCTGCTGCTCGACGAGCCCCTCGGCGCCCTCGACCTGAAGCTGCGTCAGGCGATGCAGATCGAGCTGAAGCAGATGCAGGAGAAGGTCGGCATCACCTTCGTGTACGTGACGCACGACCAGGAGGAGGCGCTGACGATGTCCGACCGCATCGCGGTCATGGACAGCGGCAACCTGCTCCAGGTCGGGTCCCCGGAGGAGATCTACGACCACCCGCGGACCCGGTTCGTCGCCGACTTCATCGGTGAGACCAACCTGCTCGAGGCGACGGTGGTCGACCGCCGCACCGCCGAGCTCGGCGATGGCACCCCCGTGCGGCTGGACAGCGACGCGGCGACCGGAACCGCCGTGACCCTGGCGGTCCGGCCGGAGAAGCTCGGGTTGGTACGGGCGGACGCCGAGCGCAACCACGACCTCGATGCGGTCCACGGCACCGTCGACCGCGTGACCTTCATGGGCAACGCGATCGCCTACCACGTCACGATCGAGGGTGGGCGGATCCCGTTCGGCATCGAGATCCGGCAGGGCAACGCTCCCGGCATCGAACACTTCGCGGTCGGTGACGAGGTGCGCGTGCGCTGGGCCCCGTCCAGCGCGTCGGTGTTGGAGGACTGAGGTGGCGACCACCCTCACCCCACCGGACACCGACGATACGTCGGTCCCTCCGGCTGATCTGCCGCCTGGGCTCGAGCGGAACGCGGAGAAGGCCGAGTCCCGGCGCGGGTTCCTCATCGGGCTTCCGGCGTACGCCTACCTCGTACTGTTCTTCGCGATCCCGCTGGCGATCGTGGTCGTCTACTCCTTCGCGACCCGCTCGCCTTCCGGCTTGACGGTCCTGGCCGACTGGAACCTGCGCTCCTACGTACGGCTGACCGACTCGCTGGTGCTCGCGATCACCTGGCGTTCCCTCTGGATCGCGACGTTCACGACCGTGGTATCGTTGGTCGTCGCGTACCCCTTCGCGTACTACCTCGCCACCCGACCGCCCCGGACCCGCGCGATCCTGCTCGTGCTGGTGATGATCCCGTTCTGGTCGAACTTCCTGGTCCGCACCTTCGCCTGGCGTCTGCTCCTGTCGTCCGACGGGCCGGTGACACGCATCCTCGAGTTCGTCGGCTTCGCCAACCCGCGGCTGTTGTTCACGCCGACGGCGGTCATCATCGGGTTGGTCTACGGCTACCTGCCCTTCATGATCCTGCCGCTCTACGCCTCCCTGGAGCGCATGGACCACTCGCTCGTCGAGGCAGCTCGCGACCTGTACGCGACCGGCTGGGAAGCCTTCCGCAAGGTGACGTGGCCGCTGTCGAAGCCGGGCGTGATCGCGGGATCGATCCTGGTCTTCATCCCCTCGTTCGGGGCGTACGTGACGCCTGAGGTGCTCGGCGGCACCGGGACGACGATGCTCGGTAGCTACATCGGCCGCCAGTTCGTGGGTACCGCCAGCGACTGGCCCTTCGGGTCGTCCCTGTCGGTCGCCATCCTGTTCGTGATGATGATCGCAGCGATGTTCTACTTCCGCTCGGGAGGCAAGGACCTATGAGCATCGTCGATGCGGGTAGCGCTCCTGCGGTCGCGGAGGACTCGGTCGCCCGGCCGCGTCGGACGGTCGACCGGGTCCTGGCCGGCAACGCCTGGATGGTCTTCGCGTTCCTGTACCTGCCGATCCTGGTCCTGATCGTCCTGTCGTTCAACGACAACGATCGCGTGGGGGTCTGGACCGAGGCCTCACTGCGCTGGTACGGGGAGATGTTCCAGCACTCGAGGATCATGGGGGCGCTGCGGACCTCGATCGTGGTCGCGGTGCTCTCGACGGCGGTCTCGACCGTGCTCGGGACCGCGGCGGCCCTGTCGCTGGAGCGGTTCCGCTACAAGAGCCAGCGTGCGTTCGACGGTCTGCTGTACCTCCCGGTGATCATCCCGGACATCACGATGGCCGTGATGCTCCTGCTGTTCTTCGTGCAGGCCTTCGACATCGTGCTGCTGGTTACCGGGGTCGGCATGAGCCGTGGGCTCGGCACGATCACCCTGGCACACATCGCGTTCAACATCTCCTTCGTGGCGCTGGTCGTCCGGGCCCGGCTGTCCGGCCTGGACTCCAGCCTCGAGGAGGCAGCCGCAGATCTGTACGCCAGTCGGTGGCTGGCGTTCCGGCGGGTCACCCTGCCGTTGATCGCGCCCGGCGTCGCGGGTGGTGCGCTGCTGGCGCTGACGTTGTCGCTCGACGACGTCGTGATCGCAGAGTTCGTGAGCGGTGCGGGGACGACGACCCTGCCCGTGTTCGTCTTCGGCGCGCTGCGGCGGGGGATCTCCCCGCTGATCAACGCCGTGTCGGTGCTGATGCTGGTCGGGTCGATCCTGCTCGTCGTGGGGTCGCTCGCCATCTCGCGCCGACGGACAGGTGGATGACCGGGCCGGCACCGTGCCGGCCCACGAGGGGAGAGGGTGACACGCGAACGCGAGGAACCCCGAGGACCGATGATGAGAGGTGGACGATGAAGAAGCGATGGATCGTGGCGATGCTGGCACTCGCCCTGACCGTGGCCGCCTGCGGCCGTGAGGTCGGCGGTGACCCGGACCCTGCCCCGGAAGACGAAGCTGCCGAGGCGCCGGATGCGGCGAGCGGCTGCGAGGTGGACGAGGTCGACGGTGACCTGCTGTTCGGCAACTGGTCCGAGTACATGAACCCCGAACTGATCGACCTGTTCGAGGAGACCTACGGGGTCTCGGTCACCGAGGACTTCT
>PWTE01000003.1 GCA_003563915.1 Nitriliruptoraceae bacterium | reverse complement strand
CGCTGAACCGTTCCGGTCGGGGTGGCCGGATTCGAACCGGCGGCCCCCTGCTCCCAAAGCAGGTGCGCTAACCAAGCTGCGCCACACCCCGGAGCCGCGCAGCGTAGCCGGGTGGCCCGGCGGTTCGGTCGTTGCGCGCGGTCTCCCGGGACCGCGGCTACAGCTCGATGCCCAGCAGGTGGCTGCCCAGGGTGGTCACGGCCATCGCGAGGCTGGCGCCGATCACGATGCGTAGTAGCGCCCGGCGACGATCCGCACCCCCGACGGTCGCGCTCAACACGGCCAGCACGATGAGCGCGAGCAGGGTCCCGGCGGCGATCGTCGGCACCATCGCCCCGATGGGGGCGAACACGACCGCGACCACTGGGATGCCGCCACCAACCACGAACGATGCCGCCGAGGCGAACGCCGCCTCCCAGGGCCGGGCTGCCAGCTCGTCGGTGATCCCGAGCTCCTCGCGTGCATGGGCGCCCAACGCATCGGCCTCGGTGAGTTCCCGGGCGACCGTACGTGCGGTCTCCGGGCTCGCGCCGCGCGCCTCGAACAGTTGCGCGAGCTCTGCCAGCTCCTCGTCGGGGGAATCCTCGTGGGCGAGCCGCTCCCGCTCCAGGTCGGCCTTCTGCGCGTCGCGAGCCGCGGATACCGCCACGTACTCGCCGACCCCCATCGACGAGGCACCGGCGATCAGACCGGCCGTGGCAGCCAGCAGGACCGGATCGCGGGACGTCGCTGCGGCCGCGACCCCGACCGTCAACGCCGCCGTGGAGACGATGCCGTCGTTCGCGCCCATCACTGCGGCGCGGAGTCGGTTGCTCCAGGCCGTCGCCGGCCCACGGTCCGCGTTGGGCTCGAGTGGCGCCATCTTCGACCTCCTGCCAGCTGCCTCGAGGTTGCTGAGGACGACAGTCTGTCACCAGGGCCGAGGGTCCCGCGAGCGCGCGCCGGATGGACACTGGGCGGGAGGTCTGGAACCATCGCGCCTCTGGCGTCCGTCGGCCCGCTTCCCGTCTCCGCGGGTTCGCGACGTGACGCACGCCACCTCGCCTCCCGCTGTCCTCCCACAAGGATCCATCGCCCGTGAAGACGTCCGTCGAGACCCTCGATCCCGTCAAGGTGAAGCTCACCGTCGAGGTCGAGCCGAAGCGCGTGAAGCAGGCCTTCGACCGCGCCGCCCGTGAACTCGCCAAGCAGGTCAACCTGCCGGGCTTCCGTCCCGGCAAGGCGCCTCGCCGGCTGCTGGAGCAGCGGCTCGGCGAGGGGGCCATCGCCCAGGCGGCGATGGAGGATGCGCTGAGCGAGTACTACGCGGAAGCCCTGGACGCCGAGGACATCCAGCCCGTCGCCCAGCCCGAGGTCGACGTCGAGTCCTTCGACGAGACCGAGGGCGCCCGGTTCACCGCGACCATCGAGACCCGCCCGACCTTCGACCCACCTGACCACACCGGCATCTCGGTCACCTTCCCCGACCACGAGGTCGACGAGGACGAGGTGGACGAGCAGATCTCCGACCTCCGGGAACGCTTCGCCGAGGTGGACGAGGTCGAACGCCCGGCCAAGAAGGGCGACCTCGTCACCATCGACCTCCAGGTCGAACTCGACGGTGAGATGCTGGAGGACGCCAACGTCGAGGATGCCCTCTACGAGGTTGGTTCCGAGGGCGTCACACCCAAGCTGGACGAGGAGGTCGTCGGCAAGGAAGCCGGTGATGAGTTCAGCTACGACGACGAGCTGCCCGAGGGCTACCCGCAGCATGGCGGCAAGCCCGCGACCTTCCACGTCACCGTCAAGGACGTCCGCGAGAAGACGCTGCCGGACCTGGACGACGACTTCGCGACCACCGCGTCGGCCTTCGACACGCTGGAGGAGCTGCGGGCGGACATCCGCAACTCGCTGCTCCGCCGTCGGATCCAGGAAGGCCAGCACGAGCTGCGGGGTCACATCCTCGAGGCCTACCTGGCCCGGGTCGACGTGCCGCTGCCCGAGTCGATGGTCGAGTCCGAGGTCGAGCAGCGCATGCACCAGATGGAGCACCAGGCCGAGCGCTTCGGCATGCAGGTCGAGGACATCCTGGAGGCCGAGGGCACGACCCGCGAGGAGTTCGAGGAGAACGCCCGCAAGCAGGCACAAGGTGCGGTCAAGGCCCAGCTGGTCCTCGACACGTTGGCGCAGCAGCTGGATCTCGGGCTCGACCCCAGCGACCTCGACCAGGAGATCATGCGCCACGCCCAGAGCAACCAGATGGCGCCGGAGGAGGTCGCGCGGATCATCCAGGAGCAGGGGAGCCTGCCCATGCTGATCGGCGACATCCTGCGTCGCAAGACCATCGACGCGATCGTGGCCGAGGCCGACATCGACGGCGGGCCGTCAGACGAGCAGCTGATCGAACTCGGGCTGATGGACGACCCCGACGCCGAGGACCCCGAGGTCGCCGGGTCAGACGAGGAGCGACCCGGGCTCATCGTGCCGGGTCAGGACGAGCCCGGGGACGAGGGCGCCGAACTGATCGTCCCCGGGCGCGACTGACACCCGGTCAGGGGGCCGGGACGCCCTCGGGCGACGGCGGTGAGCTGTCCGGGTCGAAGCCGACGCCGCCCAGGAAGGCTGCGGCGTCGTCCTCGTCGAACTCGTCGCTCGGGGCGACGTACTGGAAGAACGCCAACTGCTCGTCCCCGGCCTCGGCGAGGATGACCTGGGCCGTGAGGTCGGGTGCGCCCTCCTGCTGGCTCGGGATCGCGTCGAAGCGGAGCTGGCGGGCCCGGGTGGCCCCGGTCACCTCGGCGTCCTCATCGATGCTGGGGGCGCCGAACTGGGCCTCGTTCTCGGCGGCGATCTCGTCGATGTCCAGAGGCTCGGGGAAGTCCGCGGTGTTCACCGCCTGCCCGAGGACCTGCTGGGTGCCCTCCTCGTTGAGCGCGGCCACGATGCCCTGGAGCAGCGCCCCGGGGTCGACGTCGAAGCCGTCGGGTATCGGCAGGATGATGCCCTCCCCACGGAAGACGCCGTCCTGGATCTGCTCGTTGGGGTCGGGGAGTCCGTTGTCGCCGCCGAGGAGCTCGTCGAGGTCGAGTTCGCCGTCCTCCCCGAGCTCGTCGAGATCGTCGGCGAGTTCGTCGGCTGCGGCGTCGTCGGGTTCCGGGGGCACGTCGTCACCGTCGGTGCACGCGGCGAGGACGAGCGCAGCGAGCGCAGCGAGCGCGACGGGTACGGAACGTCGGAAGGGCACGGGTTCTCCAGGGTTTCGGGGCCTCCGAAGGTAGGACGTCCTCGGGTGCCGTGGCCACGGCACCCCGTGCACACGGCCAGGGCCGTGGCGCGGCCTTCCTGCGTGGCGGCGACGCAAGCCTGCGGGGCAGCCCCGACGCGCCGGTACGCTCACGCGACACCGCAGGTACGCGATCCCGCGCCCGACACGCGCGCATGAACGGAGCCCTCCGTGGACACCACCGGCATCGGACCGAGTTCACCGTCCAGCTACCTCGTCCCGACCGTCGTCGAGCAGACCAACCGTGGAGAGCGGGCGTTCGACATCTACTCGCGGCTGCTCCAGCAGCGCATCGTGTTCCTCGGGACGCCGGTCAACGACGAGATCGCCAACGTCGTCATGGCGCAGCTGATCCACCTGGAGGGCGAGGACCCCGACAAGGACATCTCGATCTACATCAACTCGCCGGGTGGCTCGATCACGGCGCTGTTCGCGATCTACGACACGATCGAGTTCATCGGCTGTGACGTGCAGACCATCTGCATGGGCCAGGCTGCCTCCGCAGCAGCCGTGCTGCTGGCGGCAGGTACCCCCGGCAAGCGCTTCGCGCTCCCGCACTCGCGGATCCTGCTCCACCAGCCCTCCGGCGGAGCCGAGGGCCAGTCGGTCGACATCGAGATCCAGGCCAAGGAGATCCTGCGGATGCGGGACCTGCTCAACGAGATCCTGGCCGAGAAGACCGGTCAGACCGTCGAGCGGATCGAGGCGGACACCGACCGGGACTTCATCCTGACCGCCGAGGGCGCCAAGGAGTACGGGATGATCGACGACATCATCGCGACCCGGAAGGCCAAGGAAAGCGCGGTCGGTTGAGTTCGTCCGGCTCTCGGCCGATACCTCAGGAGACCGAGACGGCATCCACCGGTGGGTGTAGCGCTTCTGGGCAGGCGCCCGTCCGGATGGTTACCATCGTCCGGCGCGTCGGGGACGTGTAGCGGAGGATGGACAGCACGGTCAGGCGATCAGCGGCCGAGGGTGCGGCCACAGCGGCGAAAGAGGCGAGGCAGCGATGGCCAAGTTCGGTGAGGGCGACGCGCTGCTGAAATGCAGTTTCTGTGGGAAGTCGCAGAAGCAGGTCAAGAAGCTCATCGCCGGCCCCGGCGTCTACATCTGCGACGAATGCATCGATCTCTGTAACGAGATCATCGAGGAGGAACTCTCCGAGCCGGCCGAGCTCGAGGTGGGCGAGCTCCCCAAGCCCAAGGAGATCTACGACTTCCTCAACGACTACGTCGTCGGGCAGGAGTCGGCGAAGAAGACCTTGGCGGTCGCGGTCTACAACCACTACAAGCGGGTGCAGGTCGGTGCTTCGACCACCGCCGGCCCCGACGAGGTCGAGCTGCAGAAGTCCAACATCCTGCTGCTCGGGCCGACCGGGTCCGGCAAGACCCTGCTGGCGCAGACGCTCGCGAAGATGCTCAACGTGCCGTTCGCGATCGCGGACGCCACCGCGTTGACCGAGGCCGGCTACGTCGGCGAGGACGTCGAGAACATCCTGCTGAAGCTGATCCAGGCTGCCGACTTCGACGTCAAGAAGGCCGAGACCGGGATCATCTACATCGACGAGGTCGACAAGATCGCCCGCAAGGCCGACAACCCCTCGATCACCCGGGACGTGTCGGGCGAGGGGGTCCAGCAGGCGCTGCTGAAGATCCTCGAGGGCACCGTCGCGTCCGTCCCGCCGCAGGGTGGCCGCAAGCACCCCCACCAGGAGTTCATCCAGATCGACACGGAGAACATCCTGTTCATCTGTGGTGGCGCCTTCGCGGGGCTGGAGAAGATCGTCGAGCAGCGTCAGGGACGGCACGGGGTCGGCTTCGGTGCTGAGGTTGCCTCGGCCCGTGACGAGGACCTGGCCGCGTTGCTCGAGGACGTCCTGCCGGAGGACCTCGTCCGCTACGGCCTCATCCCCGAGTTCATCGGTCGTCTGCCGATCGTGTCGTCGGTCGAGCCGCTCGACCGTGAGGCCCTGATCGACATCCTCACCGGTCCCCGCAACGCGCTGACCAAGCAGTACCGCCGCTTCTTCGAGTTCGACGGGGTCGAGCTCGAGTTCGAGGAGAGTGCGCTCGAGGCGATCGCCGATCTGGCGATCCTGCGCCAGACCGGTGCGCGTGGGCTCCGTGCGATCCTCGAGGAGGTCCTGCTCAACACGATGTACGAGCTTCCCTCCCGTGAGGACGTCGGCCGCTGCGTGATCACCGGCGAGACGGTCCACCAGCGCACCAACCCGACCCTGGTCCCGCACAGTGGCCTGCACGAGGTCGAGCCGCCACAGGAGCGTTCGGCCTGAGCCGACGGTCGCTCGGGACGTCGTGCCAGCTCGTCTGATGGATCGCCTGGAGCCCGTCTCTCGTGCCGAGGTCGATGCGGCTCGTGCTCGTGTCGACGGACGGATCCGGCGCACCCCGGTGCTGACCGTGGAGCCCGCTGCCTTCGGGTCGCCGCAGCCTCTGCACCTGAAGCTCGACCTGCTGCAGCCCACCGGGTCCTTCAAGGTCCGTGGCGCGATGTCGCTTCTGACCGCGACCGACGTCGGGTCCGCCGGGGTGGTGGCGGCGTCCGGGGGCAACTTCGGTCAGGCCGTGGCGTGGGCCGCAACGCAGCTCGGCCACCGTGCGGTCGTGTTCGTTCCGGCGACCTCGCCCGAGGAGAAGATCGCACCGATCCGCCGTTGGGGTGCCGAGGTCCGCGTGGTGGATGGCTACTACCACGAAGCGTTCCAGGCCGCGAAGGCGCACGTCAGCGAGGCCGGTGCGGTGTGGGCTCATGCGTACGACCAGCGCGAGGTGGTCGCGGGGCAGGGCACTGCGGCGGTGGAGGTGTTGGCCGATGTCCCCGGCGTGGACACGATCCTGGTGGCCTGCGGTGGGGGTGGGCTGCTGGCTGGGATCGCGGGCTGTGTCCAGGACGAGGTCAAGGTCGTTGCCGTGGAGACCGAGGGGACCCCCACCTTGCACGCCGCCCGGACGCACGGTGGTCCGGTCGACATCGAGGTGAGCGGGATCGCGGCGTCCGCGCTCGGAGCTCGCCGGTTGGGGGAGCTGGCGTGGGCCGCGCAGCCATGGGTGGACGATGCGCTGCTCGTCAGCGACGGCGAGGTGGTTGCCGCCCAACGGGCCCTGTGGCGTGAGACGCGTTCGGTCGCCGAGCCGGGCGGCGCGACCGCACTGGCCGCGTTGACCTCCGGCCGGTACGTCCCGAGCCCCAACGAGCAGGTCGCGGTGCTGGTGTGTGGAGCCAACACCGATCCGGCGAGCGTCTCCTGAGCCCTCCACTCGGATCCCGGGACCCGCGCGTGATCAGGGTGCGGGTCCGGCGCGGGGGGTGAGGTGGAGTTGTCGGGTGGCGGGTGCGGTGTCGATGGTGAGGCCGGTGCGTGGGTGGTGGAAGCGGTGCAGGCCGCGGTGTCGGTGGTCGGGGTGGTGGTAGATGGTCCAGCCGTGGCGG
>PWTE01000047.1 GCA_003563915.1 Nitriliruptoraceae bacterium | reverse complement strand
TGCCTCCTCCGTCGAGGATCAGGGTCTGGCCGTTGACGGGTGCGGCCAGGTCGGAACACAGGTAGGCGACGGCAGCGGCGACCTCGTCGACGGTCACGAGCCGGCCCAGGGGGATGGTCGCGAGCAGGGCCTCGCGGGCGTCGTCGACGCTGCGGCCGGTGGTCTCGGCGATGCGCGCCACGCTGGCCGCGGTGAGGTCCGTGTCGACGAAGGTCGGGCACACCGCGTTCACGGTGACCCCGGTCCCGGCGACCTCGCTGGCGATGGCGCGCACGAGCCCGACGGCAGCGTGCTTCGACGCGGTGTACGCGCTGGTGTAGGGCGCACCCGTGACCCCAGCGGTCGACGCGACGACGACCGCCCGGCCCCACCCGCGCTCGCGCATCACCGGCACCGTGGCCTGCAGCAGGCTGAACACCCCACCGGCGTTGACGGCGAGGTGGTGGTCCAGGTCCGCACGGGTCGTGCGGGTGAGCGGCGACGAGCTGGCCACACCGGCGTTGGCGACCACGAGGTCGAAAGGTCCGTGCGCGGCGACGAGCTCCCGAACCTCCGCGTCGTCGCTGGCGTCGCCGGTGGTGGTACGCACCGTCCAGCCGGCCTGCGCCGCGTCCGCCGCCAGCGCCGCGAGCGGCTCCGGGTCGCGGGCGAGCGCCACCACCTCGACGTCGCGGCTGGCGAGGTGCTCGACCACCGCCCGGCCGATACCGCGGCTGCCACCCGTCACCAGGGCGCGGCGGCGGGTGTCAGGGGTGCGGAGCGAGTGGTTGTCAGCCATCGCGGTACAGCTCCCGCGCGATGATCGTGCGCTGCACCTCCGAGGCGCCCTCGTAGATGCGCAGCGAGCGGACCTCGCGGTACAGCTCGGCGACGACCCCGCCGGCGACCAGCCCAGCCGCGCCGTGCAACTGCACCGCGTCGTCGACGATGCGTTGGGCGGCCTCGGTGGCGAACAGCTTGGCCATCGCGGCCTGCCGGGTGGCGCGTCCACCGGCATCGAGCGTGGCGGCGGCCTCGTAGACCAGCAGCCGGGCGGCGTCGAGCTGGGTCGCGGCATCCGCCAGCCGGTGGGCGACGGCCTGCAGCTCGCGGAGCGGGCCGCCGAAGGCGCGGCGCTCGTCGGCGTGGGCCAGGGCGGCGTCCAACGCCCGCTGGGCGAGACCGACCGCGGCCGCGCCGACGCTGGGACGGAACCGGTCCAGGGTCCCCATCGCGACCCGGAACCCGGCGTCGCGCTCCCCCAGCAGCTGGTCGGGATCGACGCGGACCCCGTCGAACGTGAGCATGCCCAGCGCGTGGGGCGCGATCAGGTCGATCGGCTCACCGGTGAGCCCGTCGCTGTCACCCGGGACCACGAACGCGCTGACCCCACGGGCGCCGGCGTCCGGGGTGGTGCGGGCGAACACCGTGTAGACATCCGCGTCGGGCGCGTGGGAGATCCAGGTCTTGGTGCCCGTCAGCCGCCACCCGTCCCCGTCCGACTCGGCCGCCAGCGTGAGTGCCGCGGCATCCGACCCCGCGTCGGGTTCCGACAGGGCGAAGCCGGCGACGACCTCACCACGCGCGACGGCGGGGATCCAGCGGGCGATCTGGTCAGGCTGCCCGGCCTGCAGGATCGGGAAGGAACCCAGCCCCTGCACCGCGAAGGTGGTCTCCACCAGCGGCGACTCGGCGGCCATCGCCTCGCGCAGCACGCACAGCTCGGTGGCGGACGGTGGCCCGTCCGCGCTGCCACCGTGCTCGGTCGGGAACAGCCGCGGCAGGATCCCGTGCTCCGCCAGGGCCGCGACCACCTCGGGGCTGACCCGGCCGTCGGGCGCGCGGTCGGCCAGCGGGGTGAGCTGGTCGCGGGTCAGGGCACGGACCTCGTCGAGCAGCTCGCTACGGGCGGACGGGAGCAGGGTCATCGTCGCGCACCTCCTGGCTGCTGGACCGCACCCTAGCCGCCGACGAGTGGACATGTCACTTGCGTAACGGCGGTCAAGATGGTGTGATGCGGGCTGGAACGGGAGGGGGTGAGGCGCGCGTGAAGGTGACGATCCTCGGCGGTGGGCCGGGCGGGCTCTACACCGCGATCCTGCTGCGGCGGCTGCGGCCGGACACCGACGTCACCGTGCTGGAGCGCAACGCCCCGGACGACACCTTCGGGTTCGGGGTGGTGTTCTCCGCCGCGACGCTGTCGGAGCTCGAGGACGCCGACCCGGTCAGCTACGACCGCATGGCGGGCGCCTGGGCCCGCTGGGATCCGGTCGAGGTCCGCTACCGCGGCGAGGTGCTCCGGGCCGGAGGGAACCGGTTCGCAGCGATCTCCCGACACGTGCTGCTGCGGATCCTGCAGGAGCGCGCCGTCGAGGTCGGCGCCGACGTGCGCTTCCGGACGGAGGTGGACGACCCTGCAGGACTGCAGGCCGAGACGGACCTGCTGGTCGCCGCCGATGGGCTGAACAGTGCCACCCGACGCCGCTACGAGCACACCTTCGAGCCCCGCCTGACGGTCGAAGGTTCGACCTTCATCTGGCTCGGTACCGACAAGGTGTTCGACGCCTTCACCTTCATCTTCCAGGAGGCCGACGTCGGGCCGTTCCAGGCCCACATCTACCCCTTCAGCGACGACCGTTCCACCTTCATCGTCGAGTGCGCCCGGCCGGTCTGGCGTGCCGCCGGTCTGGACGGCACCGACGCGTCGACACTGGTGCCCGGCGACAACGACGAGCACGCGATCGCCTACCTGCAGGAGCTGTTCGCCGATCACCTCGACGGCCACCAGCTGTTGGGGAACAACTCGAAGTGGCTCGACTGGACCACGGTCCGCAACCGCCGCTGGCGGCACGAGAACGTCGTGCTGCTCGGCGACGCGGCCCACACCGCCCACTTCTCGATCGGGTCGGGGACCAAGCTCGCGATGGAGGACGCGATCGCGCTGAGTCGGGCCCTGTCCCGCACCGACGACCTGGGTCCGGCGATCAGCGCCTACGAGTCGGATCGCCGCCCGCAGGTCGACCGTATCCAGGAGGCTGCCCGCGAGAGCCTCGCCTGGTTCGACCGCTACCCCCGCTACCTCGGCACGCGGGCGGCGGTGGCCTCCCCCACACCGACGCTCGGCGACGGGTTCGCGCCGCCGCGGTTCGCCTACAGCCTGCTGACGCGGTCGTCGCGGGTGGACCACGACAACCTGCGCCGCCGCGACCCGGACCTGGTGCTCGCGCTGGACCGCTGGTTCGCCGAGGTCGCCGTGGGCGGGAACCACGAACGGCCGCACCTGCTCCCACCGCCGCCGTCCGCGACCCCGGTCGACGTCGGGCCGCTGCGGCTGGCGAACCGGGCCGTACTGGCGGGCGAGGACCGGCAGGACGCGGTCGACGGCGCCCCCTCCGCGGCCCTGCGCGACGACGTCCTGACCCGGGCGGCCGGCGGTGCTGGCCTGGTGCTCGTCCCCCGGCTGGCCGTGTCCGCCGATGCACGGGCGACGCCGGCCGACGCGGGGCTCTACACCGACGCGCACGCACAGGCGTGGCGCGACGTCCTCGCCGCCACCGGTCGCGCACCGATCGGCGTCCAGCTCTCGCACGCCGGTCCCCGCGCGTCGATGCGCCCGCGCACCGAGGGTCTGGACCGGCCCCTGCGCACCGGCGGGTGGGAGCGGGTGGCCGCCTCGCCGCTGCCCTACTCCCCCGGTAGCGACACCCCGACACCGCTGGGTGACGAGCAGCTCGCGGCGGTCGAGGCCGACCACGTCGCCGCCGCGGAACGTGCGCGCGACGCCGGCTTCGACCTGCTGGAGCTGGACGCTGCCCATGGCGGGCTGCTCGCGAGCTTCCTGTCGCCCTTGACCAACCAGCGTCACGACGCCTGGGGCGGCGACGTCGCCGCCCGGCTGACCGTCCCGTTGAGGGTGTTGGACGCCGTGCGCGACGTGTGGCCGCAGGACCGGCCGCTGAGCGTGCGCTTCTCCGCCCACGACCGGGCGCCGCGCGGGCTCACAGCCGGGGACGCCGTCGCGATCGCGGCGACGTTCACCGCGCACGGCGCGGACCTGGTGCACGTCGTCAGCGGCCAGACCACCACGCGCCACCTCGGCGACTTCAGCCGGTGGTTCAACGCCGAGGTAGCCGACATCGTGCGCAACGGCGCAGGCGTCACCACGCTGGTGTCCGGCGGGGTGACGTCCGTCGCGGACGTCGATCACCTGGTGCTCGGTGGCCGCGCGGACATCTGTGTGGTCGCGCCGCTGCCCGCGGAGCCACCGTGGCTGGCGGCACGCCGCGCCCCTTCCCCTAGCTGACCGACCCTCCGACAGGAGACTGACGTGGACATCGGCATCGGCCTCCCCGCCGGGGTGCCCGGCGCGCCTCCGGACGTCGTCGTCGACTGGGCCCGCCGCGCCGAGGACGCCGGCTTCGCCAGCGTCGCCTGCGTCGACCGGGTCCGCTACGACAACTACGAGCCGCTGATCTCGCTGGCAGCCGCTGCGGCGGTCACCCAACGGATCGAACTGGTGACGTCGATCCTCATCGCGCCGTTGCGGGAGGTCACGACCCTGGCGAAGCAGGTGGCGTCGCTGGACGCGCTGTCGGGCGGGCGGCTCACCCTTGGCGCGGCCATCGGAGCGCGTGGCGACGACTACGAGATGAACGAGTTCAGCAAGGCGGGGCGCGGCGACCGACTCGCCGAACAGCTGGACCGGATGGTCGAGCTGTGGGAGGACGGCACGATCACCCCGTCCGCGGCGTCACGCTCCCGGCCACGCCTGCTGGTCGGCGGGGCCAGCGGTCCGTCACTGGCACGGATGGCGCGGAGCACCGACGGCTACATCCACAACGGGGGTCCCGCCCGCGGGTTCGCCCGGGCGCGGGATGAGGTGCTGACCGCCTGGCACGAGGGCGGACGGCCCGGCACACCGCAGACCTGGTCGATGGGCTACGTCGCGCTCGGCGATGCGGCCGGCGCGGGTCGCGACTACATGCTCGACTACTACGCGTTCACCGGGCCGTACGCCGTGCGGATCGCCGACGGGCTGTTGACCACGCCGCTTGGGGTCCGTGAACTGGTGCAGGGGTACGCGGACGCCGGGTGCGACCACCTGATGCTGTTCCCGGCGGTCGCGGATCCCGATCAGGTCGAGGCGCTGGCGAGCGCGCTCGGCTGGAGCTAGGCACGCAGGAGGCACACGGTGGCACGAGCGGAGACGTGCAACATCGCGGACCGGTTCCTCCACGACCGGATCCGCGAGGGCCACGGCGAGCGCGTCGCCCTGCGCCTGGACGACCGGACCCTCACCTACGCCGAGGTAGCCCAGCTCTCGCACCGCTACGCAGCGGCCCTGTGCCACCTCGGCGTCCGTGCCGAGGAGCGCGTGTTCCTCGTGCTGCCCGACGGGCCGGCGTTCGTGGGGGCCCTGTTCGGCGCGCTGCAGGTGGGTGCGGTGCCGGTGATGATCAACCCGCACCAGCCGGCCGAGGCGTTCGCCGGCATCGTCGGCTACGCGCGGGCACGGCTGGCGGTCACGACCGCCGACGCGGTCGGGTTCGTCGAGGAGGCCGCCGAGACCGCCGGTGAGACGCTGCCGGTGCTGGTCGTGGACGGCGACGCGGGTGACCACCACGCGCTGGACGACCTGCCGGACGACGGGCCAGTCGGCACGGTCCCGACGCATCCCGACGACCCGGCGCTGTGGCTGTTCTCGGGCGGGACGACCGGGACGCCGAAGGCCGTCGTGCAGACCCACCGGTCGTTCGTGAACACCACGGAACGCTACGCCCACGCGGCGGTCGGCTACACCGCGGACGACATCACCATGTCGGTCCCCAAGCTGTACTTCGGGTACGCGACCGGTGGGAACCTGTTCTTCCCCTTCTCGGTCGGGGCCAGCGCCGTGCTGTTCCCCGACAAGGTCACGCCCGAGGCGGTGTTCGCCCACATCGCGCAGCACCGGCCGACGATCCTGCTGAACGTGCCGTCGATGATGCAGGCCATGCTCGACCACCCCGATGCAGACCAGCAGGACCTGTCGAGCCTGCGGTTCGCCACCTCGGCTGGCGAGGCGCTGCCACCCGCACTGTACGACCGCTGGAAGGCGACCTTCGGGGTGGAGGTGCTCGACGGGCTCGGCACCGCGGAGATGTGGCACATCTTCCTGTCGAACGTGCCAGGTGACGTCAAGCCGGGGACGCTCGGCAAGCCGGTGCCAGGCTTCGACGTCCAGGTCCGTGGGCCGGAAGGCGACGAGTTGCCACCGGGCGAGGTCGGGCAGCTGTGGGTCGCCGGCGATTCGCGTGCCATCGGCTACTGGCGGGACATGGAGCGCAGCAAGCAGGTCTTCCGCGGCGAGTGGGTCGTCACCGGCGACCTGGTGCGCCGCGACGAGCAGGGCTACATCAGCTACGTCGGCCGTGGTGACGACGCCATCAAGGTCAAGGGCAAGTGGCTGATCCCGGCCGAGGTCGAGGGGGTGCTGGGCTCCCACCCGGAGGTGACGAGCGCCACGGTGGTGGGTGCACCGGACGCGTCGGGGTTGCTCAAACCGGCGGCGTTCGTCACGGTGACCGAACTACGGGAGGGTCTGGAGGAGGACCTACGGGACTGGGTGCTGGAACGGCTGGATGCCTACAAGCACCCACGGGTGATCGAGGTCGTCGACGACCTGCCGCGCACCCACCTCGGCAAGGTGAACCGCACCGCGATGAAGCAGCGTGCGGAGGAGCGCCTGGCCACCACCGACGAGGAAGGCTGACGATG
>PWTE01000069.1 GCA_003563915.1 Nitriliruptoraceae bacterium | reverse complement strand
CACCGTTACGACGAGTCGGGCTGATATCTCAGGGGTCTACTCGGAAGACTGCGATACCAGGACGGTTGGAGCGTCGAGGAGTACCTGCTCGTCCGCGAAGGCCGGACCCTCCGGATCGAACTGCGGCCAGAACGCCGCGTTGCCTGCCCGATCCACCAGGAAGGCGCTCAACAGCTTGATCTCGCACTCTGGGTGGCCCACGGGAACGATGAAGGTGCCGAGCCACGTACCGTCGGTGCGATCCCCGCTCGCGAGAACCGCTGTGTCCTCAGCGAGAGTGCCCCAGCGGATATCGAAGAAGGGGGGAGACTTGTCGGAGCAAGCGAACCGGAAATCGCCAGCACCGATCCCCGACAGGTCATCCCGCGCCGCGATCTCGACGGTGACCGATGCATCGCCATCTCCGAGGAAGACCTCCGTCGGGGAAACACTGATGTTCGTGACCTCCGGCGCAGTCGTGTCAACCTCATCCGAGATGATCTCCACCGAGGGGGAAGGCTCGGGAAGCAGCTCGACCCCGTCACCTCCGAAAGCCGACCATCCTTGAACATTCCCGACCCGGTCACTGAGGGACACCTGGATGAGCTGCAAGGTGCAACCTGGTGACCCGACGGGGACCACGAAGCTGCCGCGCCAAACCCCATCAGTGACGTCGCCGGCGACCAACTTGGCGTCACTCGGTGAGGGGTTCACATCGTTCCACCGCACGCTGAAGGATGGTTGCTTCTGGTTCTCACAGACGAAGGTCGCCGAGCCTGACGCGACGCCAGCTAGATCATCGGCCGCAGCGATGTCGACGGTGACAAGGCCGTCCCCCTCCTCAAGAGACAGGCTCTCGGGTGCCGCAGTCACCGACGTAAGGATCGGCGGAGCTGTGTCTCCCGAGACGACATCGCTGGGCGTGACCGCGATGGTGGGCGTCGCCTCCACGGGGAGTGGGCGCGCCTCATCGAAGGCGCTCCAACTGGCCCAATTCGCCACCCTGTCGACGAGCGCAACCTCGACAACATCCAGATCGCAGCCTGCGTAGGCCTCCGGGACCGTGAAGAGACCCTGCCAAGTCCCGTCCCGTACGGTGCCGTCAACGAGTTCGGCGTTGTCCTGACCTAGGAGCAGGCCTCCCCAACTGACGCGGAAGTTCTGCCCCTTAGGCTGACCCTCGACCTCCGACATGCAACCGAACGCGACACTTCCACTGGCAACGCCGGCCAGGTCATCCGTCGCGTCGATGCTCACTGTCACCACAGCGGGTCCCTCGTTGAGATCGATGCTGAGGGGTTCAGCGCGGACATCGACAAGTTTAGGAGGTGTGGTGTCGGTGGTGACGATGACGGGCACCGCCACGGTGGAGTCGTCGCCGTCGGAGGTCGTGCCGCTCGCGACCAGATCGTGCTCGCCTTCCTCGAAATCGCTTGGGACACCGAAGCTCGCGTCAAGCTCACCGTTCTCGTCCGTTTCGCCAGCGCCGAGGTAGGTCGGCTCGGACCGCAGCTCGATGACGACGGGACTGAACGGCTTGGCGCCGCGGACCTGAACATCGACAGGAGCACCACGCGCGATCACCCCGTCCACCGTGTCAACGGTTAATTCGAGCCCCCCGTCAGCGTCGTCATCGACCGGACGTCCGAGAGCTGGTGCGTCCTCGAAAGGCTTGCCCGGCTCTCCCGTGACAGAGGGGCGATCTGGAACAGGGTGGGCCTCAGGGGGTAGGCCGGCAGGGCGGCCCTGAGCATCCGCGCCTGTGCTGGCTACCGCTACAAGCATCAAGGCCAGGACCACACCGAACGTGCGGCCGGCACCAGAGCGCCCGATCTTCAAAGCAGAGCTGACAGGCAAACTGTTCATCACACCCTCGGCAAGACGTCCGTCAACGATTGGGACGACTCCCCCGTCACCCCAGCGGAGAACAGAGGCTACAGGGGCTTCCTCACGCGGCGAAACCACCACCGTGCAGAGGTCAGTCGAACCCCAGCGGCTCGATGGCAGGGCGCCTGATTGGCGCAATCACGCTGAACGAGGCGACCGAAGATCGCGCGGGTACGGGTGCCACGGCTGGCGTCGACCTGGTCCTTGTCCAGCCAGTCGGCGAGATCCGCGATGGGGTCGACGTCGTCGCGCCAGTCCTCGGGGTCGTCGCGGGCGAGCAGGCTCTGAAGGTCCCCCAGCAGTTCCTTACCCTTCGTGCCCCCAGCGGCGCGCTCGAAGGCGACCTCGATGAACAGCGCGCTGGCTCGAGCCGCTGGATCAGACGACGGCACGTGAGATCCCAGCGGATCAGTTCGCGTCATCGGCTGCGGTGGGGGCCGGGATGGCCGGCGCGACGGACACACGGACGCTGAGCACGGGGAAGGATGGCGCCGCAACGGTCCTGGTCACGCGCGGCGATGATGGCGGCTGCATCATCCGGGTGGACGGGCGTTACCCGCGACCGGGCCCGCTCCAGCGCGGCGACCAGCGCCGCCACCGGGTCGGGTCCATCCGGCCCCCATCCGGCGGCCATCGCCCTCTCGAGTTCATCCTTGCTCAGCAGCGCTGCGGTCTCCTCATCGAGCAAGCCAGCAGCGACGGCGGCACGGCGCCTCCCTTCGGGGGCCGGCGGCGGGCGGAAGTCCCATCCATCGAGGCCAATGTGTTCCGCCACGACGTCGAGGATCGCCAGGGCATCCCACAGATCGGTCAACTCGTCGTCCGTCAGGACGCCTGCATCACGCAGGGCGACGACCATGTCGTCAACCTCGGCGTCGGTTCGGGGCCCGAGACACAGAACGTCGATGAGCCCGACCCCGTCGATGACCGACGCGCGGTAGACGACGCGATGGTGGCCCTCGATGACCTCCAGCGTGTTCCATCCGGCGAGCGGAGCGCGCAACGGATGCTTGCCGCCGGGCTCGGCGCAGAGCCGGGCGAGGTCGACGAGCACGTCTTCGCGCTGCCGTGGGGTCAGGCCGACCAGCTGTTCGACGAACACGTCGGTGAGCGCGAGCTCTGCCGCGTCAGCGGGGAACCGTTCTCCACGTCGCACTCAACCCGCCAGCTTGCGGGCGCGCTCCCGGACACGCGCGACGTCGATGCCGAGCCGATCGCAGGCGCTCTCGAGGGTGTGCGCTCGTTCAGCACGGTCGGCTGCCATGTCGCACATCAGGTCGACGACCTCGCGCCGAGCCTCGCGGATCAGCCGGGCGGTCTCGTCGAGCCGTTCCGCGCTGTCGATCACGGCGCCTGGTCGGCCGTACCTGGTCAGCACGACACGCCGATCCGCCTCTTGGTCGTTCAACCAGGAGACGCCAAGTTCGGCTGCTGCGCTGATCGGGACCCGTAGCGGCCCTCGTTCTGCCGAGTCATCTGGCAGGTCGCGGTGCGGGGTGTCGTCGCTGCTCATGGCGACGACGGTAGCGGTCCTGTGCAGTCTTGCAACGCCGGCGGTGGATGCTTGTGGACAGCTCCCGGTCGCGTGCCCTCATCGGGGTAGCGTGGGCCGCTGGACGCCACTTCCGCGAAGGTGGGCATAGCCGCCGACCTGCCAAAAGTTTGGCTATTATCCAAACTCCTGACAGGAAGGCGTGCTCGTGCCGGGCAAGCACTGGGATGAGCTTTTCGCCGTTGCGATGCAGCAGTACGGCTATGTGACGTCACGGGACGCTAGGCGTCTCGGCCTCCGACCCTCGTATCTCGGCGAACTCCACAAGAGGGGCACAGTAGAGCCGGTAGCGCGCGGCCTCTATCGCTTCCCGCAGATCCCCGTGACAGAACTCACTCCCTACATGGAGGCGGTCCTTTGGGTGGGCCAGGACGCGGCGTTATCCCACGACGCGGTCCTTTCGATGCACGGACTGGCGCAGGTCAACCCTCGCGTGCTGCGTGTATCCACGCCGAGGCGGGTCCGTAAGCTCGATCCTCCTCTTCCGGTGGAGATCCTTCGCCGCAAGCTTCCCGCCGAGGATCTCACGACCTACGAAGGCATCCCAAGTACGACCGTTGCTCGCGCTCTGCGCGACTGCCGCGGCCTCGTCATGCAGACACGCCTGCTCGATGCCGCAAGCGAGGCGCGTGCGCTGGGCCTGGTCCGACGACGCGACCTCGGTGCGCTGCTGTCAGACCTGGAGCACCCCGATGGCTGACGGGCCTCCCACGAACCTCAGCTCGCTGCTCGCCCGGCTACGCAACCACTGCAGCGAGGCGGGGCAGGACCCGACCCGTGCGCAGCGCCACATGGCAGCGATGGTCGTCGCGCACCTGCTTCGTGACACGGGGACCGTCGTGAAGGGTGGCCGGAACCTCGAGATCCGATACGGCCTCCGGTCGAGCCGAGCGTCCATCGACCTGGACGTTGTTCGTGCCGCGTCCCTGGAAGCCCTCATCGACGAGCTCGAGGGCCGTCTGGCGGCGGGCTGGGACGGGTTCACCGGCACGGGGCGTGATCGAGGCCCGATCCCTGTGCCGGCCCCGGATGGCTACGCACCGCACCGTCTCGACGTGAAGTTGGCCTTCAAGGGACGATCTGGCGTGGGGACGGTCAGCCTCGAGATCGCGGTCGAAGAGGCTGGCAGCCTGGGGACGACCGAGTCCGTCAGCAGCCACGACGCACACGACCTGTTCCGAGCGATCGGGCTTCCCAGCCCTGACCGCGTGCCGGTACTGGCCGTTCCCGTCCAGATCGCGCAGAAGCTGCACGCATGCACCACCCCTGACGATCCCGTCCGTAGCCGGACGAACGATCGAGCCCACGACCTTGTCGACCTTCAGCTCCTCGCAGCTGACATCGCGCCCGAGGAACTGCGTTCGGTGCGGGAAGCGGCAACTCGCCTGTTCGCCGCTCGGCAACAGCACCCGTGGCCGCCAGAGGTGACGGCACGGGAGGGCTGGGGGAGGTTGTACGACGAAGAACTCGCGACCGTGACCCTGCCAAGGGCCGCGCTTGCCAGCGACGTGCAAGCAGCTGTCACGTGGGCGAACGCCTTCGTCCACACCGTGGACACCGCGCGCTGACGACCACACGCTGGTCTTCACGAGCACCCCCCGTGGGCGTTCCCTCACGCAAGCGGTGCCCATCGCGGGACCGCGCCCGCGTGACGGGATGTTGGGGAGCATCCCGTCACCGCTGGCTACCTGTCGCAGCGTGGGCAACGATCGATGCGGGCCATCCCGACGCCGACCGAGTCGAGGGTGTAGAGCAGGTAGGGCCACAGGGCGTCGTCGATGAGACGATGCTGCTGCAGGACCCTGCCGATCGCCGCCTGGCGTAGCAGCACCGTCGCGATCCCACCCCGGTCGGCGGCACAGCACGAGAGGTAGCGCACGCCATGGACGCCCCTGGCCGCGCGGAAGAACCGGCCCCACGCCTGCGTGACGCCGTACCCGACCGTGTCCAGGTTGGCGTCGCCAAGCCGTGGGGCAGCCCCAACCTGGGAGGCGACCTCCTCGTCGGTCAGATCGAACAGTCGGGACACCCTCGGCGCGCCGATCAGCGACCCTCTCCACCGTGGACAGACCTCGACCACCGCGCCCGGAGACCCGTCTCCACGCGCGAACACCTCGAGCGCCGATACCTCGAAAGCCAGCGATCCGTAGAGCACGTACACGCCGTCGTGCTCGGCGGGAGGACCCGCAGGGTGAGGATCGAAACGGTGGAGCGGCCCGAAGGTCCGCGGAAGGTTCGCGGCGGTCGCGTGCGCGGTCGGGTGCCAGACCCGCCAGTAGGGGCCTGCCGGTGGAACGGTCTGAAGGCGCCCGGGCATGTCGGCCGGCGGGTCCGGGAGCGGCTCGGGAATCACGTGCCGAGGATGCTCGCGGCGGCCACGACCCGCTCGACCTCACCCGCGAGCAACGCCTGGCGGGGCGTACGCCCGCCCAGCGCGGGGTTCGGGGACACCATCCAACCCGAGAGCGACAACACCCTTCCGGGGAAGGCCGCCGCAATTCGCGCGATGCCCTCCAGCCGCCCACGTCGCGCTTCTGGGTCGAACTGCCAGGCGGGCAACCGCAGCCCGTCACGGCCGTCGAGCGCGAGCAGATCCTCGTCGCGCAGCAGGTTCGTGATCTGGTTCGGCTTCACCCCGACGCGCTGTGCGGCCTGCTCTCGGCTCAGCCCCGTGGCGTAGAGATCCTCACGGGCCGCCCACACCCGGGCGTCGTTGCGCGCCGCTGCGGTTCGCAGCTCGCCTTCATCGATCTCGGGAAGTCCGGGCAACCCACGCCCGGCGCCCGCAGCCAAGGCCGACTCGAGCTCCGTCATCGTGTCGAGGAAGTGCTCGACCGCTTCGAGCGCCTGCTCAGGGAGGTCGCGGACCCGGGCGAGGGTCTCCGCCCGGCGTGAGCGCCCGGCCATGAGCGTCACCTCTCCGCGGTCGTCCTGTGCTGTCTGTGTTCACAGTCTAACACAGCTCGTCGGGTCAGACGAGGCGGCTGAGGATCTCGCGGGCGCGGGCGCCGCGGCTGGCATCGAGCTGGTCCTTGTCCAGCCAGTCGGCGAGGTCCTTGAGCAGGTCAGCGGCGTCGTCGCGCCAGTCCTCGGGGTCATCGCGGGCCAGCAGGCTCTCGAGGTCCGCCAGCAGGTCTGCGCCCTTCGTCCCCCAGGCGTCGCGTTCGAAGGCGACCTCGGCGAACAGGGCGCTGGCCTCTGCCAGGCGGTCGTCGGCGGGGCGGCTGAGTTCCTCCAGCGCGACCAGCGTCGTCGCGGCGACGTCGCGGTCGAGGTGGTCGCGCGCGAGCCAGGACGCGATGTCGATCATCAGCTCACGGGCGTCGGTG
>PWTE01000229.1 GCA_003563915.1 Nitriliruptoraceae bacterium | reverse complement strand
CCTGGAGATGACATGACCACGGTCGATCTGACCGACGAGACCTTCGAACGGACCATCGCGGACAACGACATCGTGCTGGTCGACTTCTGGGCCGACTGGTGCGGTCCATGCAAGATGTTCGCGCCCATCTACGAGCAGACCTCGCAGCAGCATGAGGACGTCGTGTTCGCGAAGGTCGATACCGAGTCGCAGCCGGCGCTGGCCCAAGCGTTCTCGATCCGGTCGATCCCGACCCTGATGGTCTTCAGGGACAACGTCCTGGTCTTCAACCAGGCCGGGGTGTTGCCCGAAGCGGCGCTCGAGGACCTGGTCGGTCAGGTCAAGGCGCTGGACATGGACGAGGTCCACGCGAAGATCGCCGAGCATGAGCGTGAGCACGCTCACTGACCGTCGCGGACCCGCGCGCGGTCTCACTCGAGGGTGAGTGAGGCCGCGACCGTGGCCCCCAGTTCCCAGGCGGCTTCGAGGTCGTCCTTGGATGGCTCGCCCAGGACCGTCAACGGGTGCGCGGCAGCCTTCCAGCCGAGACCCGCGGTGACCGTCTCCACGGCGCGGACCGCTCCGGTGGTGTCGTCGTTGCCGTGGACGTACAGGCCGTACGGACGACGAGCGGTGGCGTCCAGGCACGGGTAGTACACGCGGTCGAAGAAGTGCTTGAGCGCGCCCGACATGTACCCGATGTTCGCCGGGGTCCCCAGCAGGTAGCCGTCGGCCTCCAGCACGTCGATCTCCGGCGCGGTGAGTGCCGGTCGGGTCACCACCTCGACGTCCTCGATGGCGTCGTTACCGGCACCGTCGACCACAGCCTCCAGCAGCGCCTGCAAGCTGGGTGAAGGGGTGTGGTGCACGATCAGTAGCCGGGCCACGGGTCCTCGCTTCCCCTCGACGCCGTCGGACGGACGGGACGTGCCTACCGCGTCGCGCTTGCGCACGCAAGCGCGCTCGGGTGGTCGGTCGGACGGCCTGTACGGACGACCACGATGGACGCGCTGACACCTGGTCGCCGGACCGTCACGCTGGTGTCTCTGCTCCTCCTCGCCGGAGCGCCGACGGCTACGGCCGCCTCTCGCCGCACCCGCGGCCCCACCCCGCACTCCCAGGTACCCGCGTCCCTCCCGACGCGTCCCGTGCCACCTCACACCCTCCTCCGAGGTTCCCCATGCTCCACCGGACCACCCAAGCCATCCGCCGACGATCCGGGCTGACCACCTCCGTTCTCGGCCTTGCGACCGCAGCGCTCGGAGGGCTGTTCCTCCTCGCCGCTGGTCCCGCTCCGATCCTGCTGGGCGAGAGCGCGCCCGGCGAAACGACCGCGGAGCTCGCGAGCGAGCGGGCAACCCAGACCCTCCGGCCCGGTGACGAGGTGCTCGTTGCTCAGGCGCTCCACGGGCTGACGATCGAGATCGCGCCCCCGCTGGTCTACGAGACCGACGAGGGTGAGGCGATCGATCCCGAGCGCATCCACGTCTGGCTCGAGGACCGCAACTCACCGATGGCCTCCTACGCCGAGGAACTGGTTGCGGCCGGCATCGAGCACGATGTCGACCCGCGTCTGGTCGTCGGCATCGCGGCCATCGAGTCCTCGGCCGGCAAACGCTTGCCACCGGGCTCGCACAACGCCTGGGGTTGGAACGGCAGCGGTCCGCACGGTCTCCAGGCGTGGCCGTCCTGGCCTGTCGCGATCGACGAGTTCACCGAAGGGCTCGCGCGGGTCTACGACACCGACAACGTCGACGAGCGCATGGCGCGCAAGTACGTGCCACCGAACTGGCAGAAGTGGCTGCGCACCGTCCGCTGGGTGATGGAGGACATCTGATCCCCCGGAGCGGTTCAGCTGGGGTCGACGTTGCCGCCCGCGTGGATCGCCGGGATCCTGCCGAGCTTGCCGGCCTGGAAGTCCTCGACCGCCTGCTTCACCTCGGCCCGGGTGTTCATCACGAACGGGCCGTACCAGGCGACCGGCTCGCGGATCGGCTGGCCTCCGAGCAGCAGCACGTCGAGCTTCGGTGCGCGCGACTCCTGCGACTCCGCGGCGGTCACGGTGACCGTGTCACCCTCACCGAAGACCGCCAGCTGGCCGAGCTCGATCGGGCGACGCTCGCGCCCGACGGTCCCGCGCCCCGCCAGCACGTAGGCCAGCGCGTTGAAGTCGCTGCGCCACGGCAACCGCAGTTGAGCGCCCGGTTCGAGCGTGGCGTGGATCAGCGTGATCGGCGTGTACGTCGATCCGGGACCCGCATGGTCGTCGAGGTCGCCGGCGATCAGCCGGATCAACGTCCCACCGTCGGGTGAGGTCAGCAGGGTGACGTCGCTGCCGCGCAGATCCTGGTAGCGCGGGGGTGACCACTTCTTGTCGCGTGGCAGGTTGACCCACAGCTGGAAGCCGTGGAACAGCCCGCCCTTCATCACGACGTGCTCCGGCGGGGCCTCGATGTGCAACAGGCCCGACCCGGCGGTCATCCACTGCGTGTCTCCATCGGTGATCGTGCCGCCCCCGCCGTGCGAGTCCTGATGGTCGAGGATCCCGTCCAGCATGTAGGTGACGGTCTCGAACCCGCGGTGGGGGTGCCACGGCGTGCCCTTGGGCTCGCCCGGTGCGTACTCCACCTCGCCCATCTGGTCGAGGTGGATGAAGGGGTCGAGGTCCGCGAGATCGGCGCCAGCGAAGGCACGGCGGACCGGGAACCCCTCGCCCTCGAAGCCCCGCGGGGCGGTGGTGAGCGACCGGACCGGGCGGTCCTGGGTCAGCTGCTGGTCCGCTGCCCCGACGCGGGGAAGGGTCAACAGGTCGTCGACGGTCACGGCAGGCATGGTGCTCTCCTCGGTCTTCCCGGACGGTACCCGGAGATAGTTGCTGAAGCAACTATAGGTGCTCTGGTGAACGCCTGTCGTGCCCCGCCTCGTTCCCGCGCTGCCCCGACGTGCGCTCACCGTGCAGCGCCCCCCCGGGGCGGCTTCGGTCCGCGTCGAGCGCTCGGCTACGCTCCACCTCGACGTCCCTATCCCTGCGGAGGCCGCCACACCATGCGTCGCACGTTCGGGCTCGCGCTCGCTGCGCTCCTCGCGCTCGGTCTGTTCGCCGGGCCCGCCGCTGCCGACGTCGAGGGAGCCGGGGCCGACGTCCTGGCGGTCGACGACGAGCCCGTCGGTCCCGAGCCGATGGACCGCAACGACCCCGACAACAAGGCACGGGAGCTGGCCGGGTTCGAGGACCCTGAGGTCCCCTTCACGTACTACGCCGCCTTCCTGCTGGCCTTCCTCGGTCTGGTCGGGCTGACCCTGCTGATCGGGCTGTACTACCTGCTGGTGCACCGCCCCTCGCGGGGGTCGTCCGGATCCTCGTGACCTCCGCCGCGACGTCAGCGGACGCTGAGGCGCCGCGGCCGCTCCTCGACGAGGACCTCGCCCTGCGCTCGGCCACCCTCGTCGCGCCGCGTCGCCGCACGGCGGCTGCCGACGTCGCCACCCTGCGCGAAGCCGTCGCCGCGGAGCTCCCCAGGATCGACGCGGCTGCCCGCGCCTGGACCCAGCTCGGGGAGGACCTGCCTCCGGTCGAGGTCAGGGTGGTGGGACGCACGGGGTGGGTGCGGGCCAACCTCGCAGCCATCCGGGGCACCTTCGAGCCGTTGCGTGAGCGGGTGCAGGATCGGCCCGGCGCCACCAAGGTCATGGCGGTGCAGGTCGGGGCGCTCTTCGGACTGCTGTCCGGCAAGGTGCTGGGCCAGTTCATCCTCCCGCTCGGTGGTCCCGGCGGCGGCCAGCTGGTCGTCGTGGGCCCGAACGTGCTGGACCTCGCCGACAAGCACGGGTCGCTGGCCACCGACATCCGGCGTGCGATCGTGCTCCACGAGGTCACCCACCGGCTGCAGTTCGACGCGACCCCCTGGCTCGGTGACCACCTCCGGACACTGGTGGACCGCTACCTCGAGCACACCCGTACCGACCGTCGGGCGATCGCGGAGCTGGCCGCCAAGCTCCCGGAGATCGTCGAGGAGGTCCGCAGCACGGGCAGCGTGCAGCCGTTGCTCGGTGCGGTGCTGACCGAGGAACAGGTCGAGGTGATCGAGGAGGCCCAAGGGCTGATGTCGCTCCTGGAGGGGCACGGCAACGCGGCGATGTACTCGGCCGCACCTCCGGAGCTGATCGCCGACCCCGAAGGTGTCCGTGACGCGCTCGCCAGCCGTCGCAACGACGTCACCTCGAAGCTGCTGGGAGCGGTCGCCGGGCTGGAGATGAAACGTCGCCAGTACCGCGAGGGTGAGGCCTTCGTCCGCGAGGTCATCGACCTCGGGGGTGTCCCCGGACTGAACCGGGCCTTCGACGCGCCCGACCTCCTCCCCGTCGCGGAGGAGGTCGCGGATCCCGGTGGCTGGCTCGCCCGCGTCCAGGCGGCGTGACCCGTGGCCGGCACGCTCAGCCCTCTGCCGGCCGGTCAGACCCGGGATGCTCTCCTCATCGAGGTCGCGCAGGCGCTGGCGACGGTCCCCGTGGATGCCGCGGTCGTCATCGCCCTGTCCGGAGGCCCGGACTCCAGTGCGTTGGCGCACCTGGTCGTCGAAGCTCGCGCTGACCTCACCGCCCACCTCGTCCACGTCCGTCACGGGTTGCGCGACGACCAGCGCGATGTCGCTGTCGTGCGCACGCATGCGGCCTGGCTGGATGCCCCGCTGACCGTCCTCGACGTCGAGGTGGTACCCGACGGCCGTGGCACCGAGGCCGCGGCACGCGACCAACGCTACGCCGCGCTGCGGACCGCGGCTCTCGAGGTCGGGGCGTACGCGATCCTCGTCGGCCACACCGCTGATGACCAGGCTGAGACGCTGCTGCTCCGGTTGGCCCGGGGGACGGGGATCGACGGGCTCGGTGGCATGGAGTCCGTCAGCGCCGACCTGATCCGTCCGTTGCTGCGCATCCGACGTGACGACGTGCACCGGTTCGTGGCGCTGGAGGGGCTCCCGCACGCCGAGGATCCCACCAACGAGGACCCCGAGGTCCGTCGTGCGGTCGTACGGCACCAACTGCTGCCGGTCCTGCGCGAGGTCGCGCCGGACCCGGTCGGGGCGCTGGTCCGTCTCGCCGAGTTGGCACGCGACGATGTCGCCGCCCTGGACGCCGCGGCGGCGGTGCCCCTCGCGTCGGTGCGGAGCGTCGGCCCGGTTCACGCCATCCCGGAGTCGGCACTCGGCCACCTCGAGGATCCTGCGGCGCTCGCGATCGCCCGGCGGGTGGTCCGCGAGGTGCTCGGCCGGTTCGCCGACGACCCGCCGGACGCGGCCACCGTCGCGCGGGTCCTGGCTCTCGCACCCGGATCGGCAGCGTCCCTGCCAGGACCGGTGGAGGTGACCGCGGCCGGTGGGTGGCGCGCCTTCTCGCCACGCTCCTTGCCGCGCTCCGACCGACGCGAGGTCCGCGTCCCCGGGACGACGGCCTGGCCGCCCATCGGCGCCGAGGTGGTGGCGCTCGTCCCCGGGGCGGTGCCGGATGCCACGTCCGCCGCCTCGCGGGCCCCAGCGACGGAACAGGCCTCGCTCGAGCTGCCGGGAGCATGGATGCCACCCGCGCCTGACCCGACCCCGGCGTTGGTGCCGCCGGGTTCCCAGCCGACGTGGCTGACGCTGAACCTCCCGGACAGGGTGGGCAGGCTGTCCCTCCGGCACCGCGAACCCGGCGACCAGATCACCACCGCCGGCGGGACCCGCAGCCTCCAGGACGTGCTGGTCGATGCCGGGGTTCCCCGTCCCGTCCGTGACCTGTGGCCCGTGGTCGTCGACGCGACCGATCGGCTTGTGTGGGTACCGGGCTACGCCGCCGCCGACGACCTCCTGCGGGCCGGGCGGACCGCACCCGCCTGCCAGTTGCGACTGGTCGGGACGAGCGCGACGGGAGGGCCATCGTCGACGCGAGCGGCCGGGGTCGGCGCCAGACCGCGACGCTGAACCCCGAGCACCGACCGGTCCCGTCTACGCTCGGGCTTCCGTGGACGCGCAACGTGACGCGTTCCGTCATCCCTGCCGCCGTCCGCGAGGCATCCATGTCCCTCGACAACATCCCCGCCGTCTACCGCGACGACGTGCAGGAGGTCCTGCTGACCGCCGAGCAGATCGGTGTTCGGCTGGATGCGCTGGCGGACGAGATCGACCGTGACTACGCGGGCCGTGACCTGCTGCTCATCGGGGTGCTCAAGGGTGCGATCTTCCTGATGGCCGACCTGGCGAGACGTCTCACCATCCCGGTCGCGATGGACTTCATGGCGTGTTCCTCGTACGGGTCGTCCACGACCTCCTCGGGCACCGTCCGGATCCTGAAGGACCTGGAAGCCGACATCGCGGGACGGCACGTCATGATCGTCGAAGACATCGTCGACTCCGGTCTGACCCTCGACTACCTCGTCAGGAACCTGCGGTCCCGCAAGCCGGCCAGCCTCGAGGTCGCCGCACTGCTCACCAAGCCGAGTCGCCGGGAGGTCGATCTGCCGGTCCGTTACGTCGGGTTCGAGATCCCCGACGTGTTCGTCGTCGGGTACGGCCTGGACTTCGCCGAGCGCTACCGCGGACTCTGCGACATCGTGGCCCTCAAGCCGGAGATCTACGGGCGCTGAGACCAGCCCGGAGACCCAGTCACCTGCGGTGGTAGCATCGGAACTTCAGCGGGTCCGGTTCCCGAGGCCCGCTCGCCGACCCCGCCCGGCAGGTGACCATCGTGAAGTCCGGCCAGAAGCCAGGGAAGGGTGCCGACCCTGACCCGGACGAGAAGCCGATGCAGCGGCTGCTCCGCGGCCCCCTGCCGTGGATCCTGGCCCTCGCGGCCGCCCTGTGGCTCGGGGTCAGCTTCGTCCAAGCGGCTACGGCGCCGTCGGAACTGACGTGGTCGGAGTTCCAGCAGGCCGTCGACAACGGCGAGCTGGCCAGCGCCAACCTCGAGGTCACCACGATCGGGAACCGCTCCAACACGATCGAGGGCAGTCGTCGGGTCGGTGGCAGCACCGTGCCGTTCACCACCACCTACAACCCGGACATCAACGCCGACCAGCTCGCTGCCTGGGTCGAGCAGGGGCGGATCGCCTCGGTCGAGTTCAACGCCGAGCAGACCGGCGCGCTGGCCTCCGTCCTGATCACCGTCCTTCCCTTCATCCTGATCCTCGGGATCTTCTTCCTGCTGATGCAGAACATGCAGGGCGGCGGCGGCCGCGTGATGCAGTTCGGCAAGTCCAAGGCCAAGCCGGTCAGCAAGGACGCGCCGAAGGTCAGCTTCTCCGACGTCGCGGGTGCTGATTCCGCCATCGAGGAACTCCGCGAGATCAAGGAGTTCCTCGAGAACCCCCAACGGTTCCAGGCGATGGGAGCCAAGATCCCGAAGGGGGTGCTGCTCTTCGGCCCGCCGGGGACCGGGAAGACGCTGCTTGCGCGGGCGGTGGCCGGCGAAGCGGGCGTCCCGTTCTTCTCGATCTCCGGATCCGACTTCGTCGAGATGTTCGTCGGGGTCGGCGCCAGCCGCGTGCGCGACCTGTTCGAGCAGGCCAAGGCCAACGCCCCCGCCATCATCTTCGTCGACGAGATCGACGCGGTCGGACGTCACCGCGGCGCCGGTATGGGTGGCGGCCACGACGAACGTGAGCAGACCCTGAACCAGCTCCTCGTCGAGATGGACGGGTTCGACCCGCGCTCCACGGTGATCCTGATCGCGGCGACCAACCGACCGGACATCCTCGACCCGGCGCTGCTACGTCCGGGTCGATTCGACCGGCAGATCGTCATCGACCGGCCCGACCTGATCGGACGCCAGCAGATCCTGGAGGTCCACGCCAAGGGCAAGCCGCTCGGCGACGACGTCGACCTCGAGGTCCTCGCGCGACAGACCCCCGGGTTCACCGGCGCCGACCTGGCCAACCTCATCAACGAGGGCGCGCTGCTCGCCGCACGCTTCGGCAAGCAGGAGATCGCGCAGTCCGAGCTCGCCGAGGCCATCGATCGCGTGATCGCCGGCCCTGAACGCAAGACGCGCCTGATGAGCGAGCGGGAACGGACCATCACCGCCTACCACGAAGCCGGCCACGCCATCGTCGGGCACGCGCTGCCCCACGCGGATCCGATCCACAAGATCACGATCATCCCGCGCGGACGTGCCGGCGGGTACACGATGGCGCTACCCACCGAGGACCGTGCGTACGCCACGCGCGCCGAGCTGATGGACAAGCTCGCGATGATGCTGGGTGGTCGGGTCGCGGAGTCCATCAAGATCGGTGACATCACCACCGGCGCGTCCAACGACATCGAGAAGGCGACCTCGCTGGCCCGAGAGATGATCACGGTCTACGGGATGAGCCCGCGCCTGGGGCCGATCAAGCTCGGGCACAGCGAGTCCCAGCCGTTCCTCGGACGCGACTTCGGCCACGAGCCCGACTACTCGGGCCAGGTCGCCTACCAGATCGACGAGGAGGTGCGGCTGCTCCTCGACGAGGCCCACGACGAAGCCCTCGAGGTCCTGGTCGAGAACGACGACGTGTTGGAGGCCCTGGCGCAGCAGCTGCTCGAGGCCGAGACCGTCGAGGGCGCGTCGCTCCACGAGATCCTCGGACCGACCCGTGAACGGCGGAGTCGTGCGATCGACGCACCGACCGCCGATGAGCCGGGAGAGGTGATCCGCAAGCTGCGCCGACTGCAGGCGACGGACGGTCACGGGAACGGGCAGGGCAACGGTCGCGGCAACGGCAGCGGTAGAGGAGGTCGCGAGGCAGCGGCGGACCGTGGAGGGTCCGGGTCGTCCAGCGAGGGCACGGCATCGAAGTAGGGAGCGAATGCGGTCCGCCATCGTGGTGTTCCCGTGATAGCCCTAGGAGACGTGAACCGTGACCGTCCACCCGCTCCCGCAGCCGCACCACGCCGACGACGACCACCTCGATCCGCTCACACACGAGGAGGCGATCGCGAGGGTGCGGCACATCACCGGCGTGGAACCCCAGGGCGCGTTCGATCACGACAAGATCGAGGCTGCTGTCCGCATGCTGCTCGAGGCGATCGGTGAGGATCCGGATCGCCCCGGCATCGCCGACACCCCGGCTCGGGTCGCCCGCGAGTACGACGAGATCTTCGCGGGACTGCTCGTGGACCCGGTCGATGTGCTCTCGGTCACCTTCGACGAGGCCTACGACGAGATCGTGATGATGCGGGACATCCCGTTCCACTCCATGTGCGAGCATCACCTGGTGCCGTTCACGGGTCGTGCACACGTCGCCTACCTCCCCAACGAGAGTGGACAGGTCACGGGTCTGTCCAAGCTCGCGCGCGTGGTCGACGTCTGCGCGAAGCGTCCCGGCCTGCAGGAACGCATGACGGCGATGATCGCGGATGCGCTCGAGAAGGCTCTGGCGCCCCGGGGCGTCATGGTCGTCATCGAGGCGCGGCACTTCTGTATGGAGATGCGCGGGATCCGCAAGCCCGGCGCCGAGACCGTGACCTCCACGGTCCGCGGCATCTTCCGCGAGGATCCGGCGACCCGGTCCGAGGCGCTCACGCTGCTGCGCGGCCGGGCCTGACGGACCCGTGCGGCGTCGGCCTGACGCTGCGCCCTACGCTCGCGGTCGTCAGCGCAACGATGTGACCGAGGGTGCGGTGAGCGAGGACCTGCCGACGATCGACGTCCGGATCGATGATGCCGTCCTGGGCCATCCTGGCGGTCCGGTCCGGCTCAGCGTCTCTGGCCGGTCCTTGCCCCTGACGGTGCTGGCGGAGGCGGCGACGGCCACCGGTGGCCGCGCTCGCGCCGAGTTCGGCAGGTTGGTCGGTGTCGTCGATGTCGAGGCCTGGACCACGGCGCTCCGAGACCGGGGCGAGGGGGAGCTCGCCACCCGGTTGACACGCGCGTCCAGCGCTGCGGTGGCAGCTTGGCACGCCGGCGCGCCAGACCTCGGCTTGGCGGACGGCCGCCGCTTACCGACCGGATCGCGCACCGTGGTCCAGGCCGTCCTCAACGTCACGCCCGACTCCTTCTCGGACGGTGGCGTGCACCTGACGCCGGACGGTGACGTGGCACCGGCGATCGCCGCGGGGCGTGCGATGGTTGCTGCCGGCGCCGATCTCGTCGACGTCGGGGGTGAGTCGACCCGCCCCGGCTCCGAGCCGGTCAGTGCTGATGAGGAACTGGCGCGCACCGTGCCGGTCGTCCGGGCCCTGGCCGAGGACGGCGTCGTCGTCAGCATCGACACGACCAAGGCCGTGGTTGCGCGTGCTGCTGTGGAAGCGGGCGCTGCGATCGTCAACGACGTGTCCGCCGGAGCGCTGGACCCCGAACTCTACCCGACCGTAGCGGAGCTCGGGGTGCCCTACGTGCTGATGCACATGCAGGGAACCCCACGCACGATGCAGCAGGACCCGACCTACGACGACGTCGTCGCCGAGGTCTTCGATCACTTCGTCTCCGAGCTGGCACGGCTCGGAGCAGCCGGGGTCCCGCCCGAACGCATCGTGATCGATCCCGGCATCGGGTTCGGCAAGACGGTGGAGCACAACCTGACGCTCCTCCGGCAGCTGCGGAGCTTCACGTCGCTGGGCCGGCCGGTCCTGGTCGGGGCTTCGCGGAAGACCTTCATCGGCAAGCTCAGCGGAGGTCTGGACGCTTCGGAGCGCCTGGAGGGATCGCTGGCGGTGGCCGCGCTCGCCGCGGCCGCCGGGGCACGCATCCTGCGCGTCCACGACGTGCGCGAGACGCGCCGGGCACTGGATGTGGCCGACGCGATCGTCGGCTGAACCCAAGGGAGCGCCATGGATCGCATCGCCATCACCGGGCTGGAGGTCTTCGGTCACCACGGGGTGCTGCAGCACGAGCGCGAGTACGGGCAGCGGTTCGTCGTGGACGTCGTGCTGTGGGTCGACCTGGCCAGGGCAGCCGACTCCGACGACCTCCGGGACACCGTCGACTACGGCACGCTCAGCGCGGACGTCACGGAGATCGTCGCCGGACCTCCCGCTGACCTGATCGAGACGGTCGCGGGACGGGTCGTCGAGCGCTGCCTCGACGACCCGCGGGTCCAGGAGGTCGAGGTGACCGTCCACAAGCCGTCAGCGCCGCTGCCGGTCGTGGCGCAGGAGGTCGCGGTCACCTTGCGTCGGAGCCGGACGTGACCGCCGAGGAGACGGTCTACCTGGGTCTGGGCGCGAACCTCGGTGACGCGCTGGAGACCCTGGCGGCCGCCGTCGACGTGCTGGCCCAGACCGAGGGGTTCGCGGTCACCGACGTCTCCGGTGTGTACCGCACACCGCCCTGGCCGCCGCCGGACGACCCACGGTCGGTGGTGCAGGACGACTACCTCAACCTCGTCGTCCGCGGCGAGACGACCCTGGAGCCCCATGCCCTGCTCCGTGAGACCCAACTCACCGAAGCGGCGTTCGGGCGGGACCGTGACCGGGAGCAGCGGTGGGGACCGCGACCGCTGGACATCGACCTGCTGCTGGTCGGCGACCGCGTCCTGGAGACCGACGAACTCACCCTGCCGCATCCCCGCATCGCCGAGCGGGCTTTCGTGCTGGTCCCGCTGATGGAGGTCATGCCGGACGGGAAACTCCCCGACGGGCGACGGCTGACGCGCCTGTTGATGGACCTGGCGCCGCTCGAAGGGATCGAACTGGAGGTCCGTCTCGAGGACGTCCCGGGTCCGCGGATCCCGCGCCCCGAAGGGCCGGGAAGCCCCGGCGCACGCTTCGAGCGACCTGGCTTCGACGACGTCGCCGGTGCTCACGGGGCGCGAGGTGAGCGCGGGTGATCACCGTCGCGATCGTGGGACCCGGCCGAGTGGGGACGCTGTTGGGGGTGGCTGTCGCCCGTGCCGGGTGGCGTCTGGTCGCGGTCGCAGGAGGCCAGGATGCGGCACGCGCTGCCCTCTGTCGCACCGTGGCCGGGGCACGCCCGTACCCGACGGCGGTCGAGGCCGCCGCACAGGCGGAGCTGACGCTGCTGTGCGTCCCCGACGATGCGCTCGAGCGGGTCGCCTCCGATCTGGCGTCGGCAGGGGCCGTCGGGGAACACGACCGCGTCGTGCACCTCGCTGGATCGCAGGGCCTGGCCCCGCTCCACCGGGTCGGGTTGACCGGCGCAGGGATCGCGGCCTGCCACCCGGCGATGACGGTGCCTCAGGGCGCGGAAGATCCGGAGTTGTTGGTGGGGGTCGCCTGGGCCGTCACGGCTTCGGAGCACGACCGTGGCTGGGCGGAGGAGCTGGTCACGACCCTGGGCGGGGACCCGCATCGCGTCCCGGAGGATGCGCGGGGCCTCTACCACGCCGGACTCACGGTCGGCGCGAACGCGGTCGGTGCGGCGACCGCGACCGCACGACGGCTGCTCCTCGCCGCCCGGATCGACCGACCCGAGGCGTTCCTCGCTCCGCTGATCGAAGCCTCCGTCGCCAACGTGCTGACCCGCGGGGCGCAGGCCCTGACCGGACCGATCGTCCGCGGCGACACCACGACCATCGCGACCCACCTGGCCCGGATCGGCGAGGACTTCCCCGAGCTCCTGCCCGCCTACCGTGCCCTTGCGCGCGCGACCCTCGCCCCGGTGCGCGTGACCCTCGAGCCGGCCACCGTGGCGAGGCTCGACGAGTTGCTGGCCGACCCGGAGGCCTGACGATGCAGGAGGTGACCACCATCACCCGGCTGCGCGCCGCGGTGGACGAGTACCGCCGCACCGGCGCGACGGTCGGCCTCGTCCCGACGATGGGTGCCTTGCACGAGGGGCACCTGGAGCTCGTCCGTCGCTGCGCGACCGAGAGCGACGTCACCGTCGTCAGCATCTTCGTGAACCCGACCCAGTTCGATCGCGCCGACGACCTCGCGGCCTACCCGCGTGATCTCGACGGGGACCGCGCCGCGCTGCGTGGCATGGACGACACCACCCCCGACCTGCTCTACGTTCCCTCCACCGAGCAGATGTACCCCTCCGGCGACCCGGTGGTCCGCGTGTCCGTCGGCGGCGGCCTGACCGACCGGCTCTGTGGGCGATCGCGTCCCGGCCACTTCGACGGCGTCGCCACCGTCGTCACCAAGCTGCTCAACCAGGTCGCTCCGGATCTGGCCGTCTTCGGGCGCAAGGACCGTCAGCAGTTGCAGATCATCCGGCGGCTCGTCACCGACCTGGATCTTGCCGTCCGTGTCGTCGGTGTACCGACCGTCCGCGAGACCGACGCGCTGGCGATCTCCAGCCGCAACCGGCGCCTGTCGCCCACGGAGCGGGAGCAGGCCACGGTGCTCGCGCGCGCGCTGGCCTCCGCGGTCGCGGTCGCCCGGCAGGCCCGCCGCACGGGCGGGGTGCTGCCCTTGGAGGCGCTGCACCGCGCCCTGGCCGCACCCTTCGACGAGATGCCGGAGGTCCGGGTCGACTACCTCGAGGTCGTCGCGCCCGACACCATGGCGCCCCCGGACGCCGCCGAGCTCGCCCCGGACACCCGCCTGATCGTTGCGGTGGCAGCGGAGGTCGGCCCGGTCCGCCTGATCGACAACGTGGAGCTGGGTGACCTCGACGACGAGGACCGACTGCTGGAGGCGGTGCGATGACGACGTCCGGTGGACCGGATACCGCCGTCCGTGCTGCGGGTCGGGACGCCGTGGTCCGCGCCCTGGCCGAGGACCTTGCCGATGGCCACGACGTCACCACCGCAGCCACGATCCCCACCGGGTTGGCTGGCGGTGCCGAGTTGGTCGCCCGCCGCCCGGGGGTGTTGGCCGGCCTGTGGCTGGTCGGCGAGGTCTACGCCCAGCTGTCCGACGACGTCGAGGTGGAGCTCACGGCCCAGGACGGTCAGCGGATCGACCCGGGCCAGGCCGCGGCCCGCATCCGTGGACCGCTGGGTGTGATCCTCACGGGTGAGCGCACGGCACTGAACCTGGTGTGTCACCTCTCCGGCATCGCGACGGCGACGCGGGCCTACGTGGAGGCGGTGGACGGCACCGGGTGCGTGATCCGCGACACACGCAAGACCGTGCCGGGACTCCGGCTGCTGGCGAAGGATGCCGTCCGCGCAGGCGGTGGCGTCAACCACCGGATCGGCCTGTGGGACGGGCTGCTGGTCAAGGACAACCACGTCGAGGTGGCCGGGTCGGTGGCCGCGGCGACCCGCGCTGCCCTGGACGCCGCCGGCGAGCTCCCGGTCCAGGTCGAGGTCGACACCCTGGAACAGCTCGACGAGGCCATCACAGCCGGTGCTCGCGACATCCTCCTGGACAACCTCGACGTCGCGGCGACGGCGGAGGCGGTGGCGCGGGTCCGCGCCCTTGAGACGCAGCGCGGACGCATCCTGCTGGAGTCGTCCGGCGCGATCACCCTGACCGACGTCGCCGCCTACGCGGCCACCGGGGTCGACCGGATCGCGGTCGGCGCCATCACCCACTCCGCACGGCAGCTCGATCTGGGCTTGGATGTGCGGCCGGTCGGCCTGGACCACACAGCCAGCACCGACGAACCCGCGGAGAGGTGACGATGCTGCTCGCCGTCGATGTCGGCAACTCGACCACCGTCGTCGGGGTGTTCGAGGGCGATGGGTTGACGCACCACTGGCGGCTGTCGACGGTCAAGCGTCGGACCCCCGACGAGCTGGCGATGGTCATCGCCGGGGTGCTCGCGTTGGACGGGTTGGAGCTGGGACGGCACGTGACGGGGATGGTGGTCGGGTCCGTCGTGCCCTCGGCCACGGCGTCGCTACGCGAGATGAGTGCGCGCTACCTCGATGTGGACCCGGTGGTGGTCGAACCAGGGGTGCGCACCGGTATCGCGCTGCGTCACGAGAACCCACGGGACCTGGGAGCGGACCGCATCGCGAACGCTGTCGCGGCGCAGGCCCTGTACGGCGGACCGGCGATCGTCGTCGACTTCGGCACGGCGACGTCGTTCGACGTGGTCGACCGCGACGGCAGCTTCGCCGGAGGGGCGATCGCGCCCGGGATCTCGACCTCGGCCGAGGCGCTGGTCGCCCGGGCCGCGCGGCTGCCGACGGTCGAGACCGTCGCGCCGCCGTCGCCGATCGGCCGCACGACGGTCACGGCGCTGCAGTCCGGGATCGTGTTCGGCTTCGCTGGCCAGGTCGACGGCATCATCGACCGCATCTGTCAGGAGCTCGGTCCCGGTGTCACCGCGGTCGCGACAGGTGGGCTGGCACCGGCGGTCCTGGCGGCGTGCCGCAACCTCGATCACCACGACCCGTGGCTCACGCTCAAGGGGTTGCGGCTCGTGTGGGAGCGCAACGCGTGAACCACGGGTCGACGGGAGGTGCGTATCAGGCGATGCCGAGGACCACCTGGGCGATCAGGAAGTAGATGATCAGCCCGGTCGCGTCGACCAGCGTGGTGATGATGGGTGCCGAGACGACCGCGGGGTCGACCCCGACCCGCTTCGCGAGCAGCGGGAGCAGGCCTCCCGCGAAGGACGCCCACGTGCAGATCACCAGCAGGGTCGAGCCGATCACCAGGGCGAAGTCCAGTCCGAAGAAGATCGTGACGAGCGGGATGGCGATCAGCCCGAGCATCAGGCCGAGGAGCAACCCGACGGTCAGCTCACGCCGCAGGATCCGTGGCAGGTCGGAGAAGCGCACCTCGCCGACCGCCATCGACCGGATCACCACGGTCGCTGCTTGCGAGCCGGAGTTCCCGCCCGTGTCGATCAACAGCGGGATGAACAGTGCCAGAGCCAGGACCTGCTCGAGGGTCTCCTCGAACGCATCCAGCACGTTGACGGTCGCCACCGCCGCGACGATCAGCACCAGCAGCCACGTGGCGCGCTTGCGGGCGAGGTGCAGCACCGTCGCTTCGAGGTAGGGGACCGTCAGCGGCTCGGCGCCACCGGCGCGGTGGATGTCCTCGGTGTCCTCGATCTCGAGGATCTCCATCGCATCATCGACCGTGAACACGCCGACGAGACGCTCCTCGGTGTCGACGACGGGCAGGGCCACCAGATCGGCCTCCTGCATCAGCCGGGCCGGGACCTCCTGGTCGTCGTCGACCCGGACCGAGTAGGTGTCCGGGTTGACCAGGTCGGTGATCCGGGTCGCCGGCTCCGCCGTGACGATGTCGGGGAGGTCGACCACGCCGACCAGCCGACGCTCGTCGTCGGTGACCGGCAACACCAGCACCTCGCGGGAGCGCAGACCGGCGCGCCGCACCTTCGCGAGCGCGTCTGACGCTGTCATGGACGTGCGCACGCTGACGTAGCGCGGACTCATCGACCGACCCGCCGACTCCTCGGGGTAGCCGAGCAGCCGGTTGGTGTTGGCACGGTCCTTCGGGAGCAGGCGGAAGGGCACCGCACGCTGGTCGTCCTCGAGGCGGACCAGTTCGTCGGCGATGTCGAGTGCACCCTGCTCGTCAAGCCAGCGTCGCAGGTCCTTCACGTCGCCGCGGACGACGAGATCTTGGAGGGTCTCGGTGAGAGGGCTCATGGTGGTTCCTCCGTGGTCTGGGAGGAGCGCGGGTCAGCCTGACGTGCTTCCGGTCGTCTCGGCGCATGAGGAAGGCCTCCCGTTGGGGGAGGCCTCACGTCATCGAGCGGGGCGGTCCGTCGGACCGTTCCGCGTCCCAACGTGGAGCTTCAGCACTGCACGCCTACGTCGCTCCGGCGGAGCGGCGGGTCCGCGTTAGGTGGGGCCTTGACCCGACCCGACCTGGTCACCCGTCGGCGTCTCTCGACGTTCCCGGGTAGCGGACTCGTACGCGTGCAGGAGCCTCGCCTAACGGGACACCTGCCTCGGTTGTCATGCGGAGGGTGGCGTCCCCACCTCCCCGGCGTCAAGCCCTGCCGCGCTCGTGGCCGCAGCCCGAGCGGCAGGGCCCGAGCCGGGCAGCCCGCTACCGTGCGCGCGGCCCGCCCGTGCACCTCCCGAAAGCCTTCCCGTGTCCGCCTCAGAGGACCCTGCCGCGCCGCCGAGCGGCGACTCGATGCTCGACGAGATCATCGCGACCCGGCGTGCGAAGGTCGCGGCGCTCCGCGACGTGGGCGTCGACCCCTACCCGGTGCGCTTCCGTCCCACCCACACCCTCGCCGAGGTCCAGGCCGCGTACCCGGGTCTGGAGCCCGGCACCGAGACCGGGGACGAGGTCACCGTCGCGGGACGGCTGGTTGCCAGGCGGGAGATGGGCAAGCTGCACTTCCTCGTCCTGCGGGAGGACGGCCACGACCTGCAACTGTTCTGCCCGCTGAAGGCGCTCGACGACGCCAGCCGGCAGCTGCTCGACCACCTCGACGTCGGTGACTGGCTGGGCGCGACCGGTGAGGTGATGACCTCCAAGAAGGGTGAGCTGTCGGTCAAGCCGGCACAGCTGACGCTGCTCAGCAAGGGGCTGCGTCCTCTCCCGGACAAGTGGCACGGGCTGTCCGACACCGAAGCACGGTTCCGGCAGCGCGAGGTCGACCTCGCGGTCAACGCCGACGCACGCCGGGTCTTCGAGATCCGCTCCGCCGTGATGAAGGCCCTACGTGCTGAACTCGACGAGCGCGGCTACGTCGAGGTGGAGACGCCGATGCTCCACCCGATCCCGGGCGGGGCGGCGGCGAAGCCCTTCGTGACGCACCACAACGCGCTGGATGTCGATCTGTACCTGCGGATCGCCCCGGAGCTGTACCTCAAGCGCCTGATCGCCGGCGGGATGCGGCGCGTCTACGAGATCAACCGCAGCTTCCGCAACGAGGGGATGTCGACGCGCCACAACCCCGAGTTCACGATGCTCGAGTCCTACGAGGCCTACGCCGACTACCACGACGTGATGGATCTCACCGAGGCGCTGGTGCAGCGTGCGGCGACGGGTGCCGTCGGGACGTTGGAGCTGACCTACCAGGGGCGCGAGGTCTCCCTCGCAGGCCCCTTCCGCCGCGCCACGCTGCTCGACCTGGTCCGCGAGGCCACGGGACGACCCGACCTGACCTACGACCTCGGCCTCGACGACCTGCGGACGCTGTGCGCCGAGCACGAGGTCCACACCGAGGATGCGTGGGGTACGGGCAAGCTGATGCTCGAGCTGTACGAAGCCCTGGTGGAACACACGCTGTGGGATCCGACCTTCGTGATCGACTACCCCGTTGAGGTGTCGCCGCTCGCCCGCAAGCACCGCAGCGAGCCGCACGTCACCGAACGCTTCGAGCTGATCGTGACCGGGCGGGAGTTCGGCAACGCCTTCTCGGAGCTGGTCGACCCCGACGATCAGCGTGATCGGTTCGCCGCGCAGGGCCGGGCGAAGGCGGCCGGCGACGACGAGGCGATGGTCCTGGACGAGCCCTACCTTCGGGCGATGGAGCTCGGCATGCCTCCGACCGGCGGGCTCGGCTTGGGCATCGACCGCATCGTGATGCTGTTGGCGGACGTCACCAACATCCGGGACGTGATCCTGTTCCCCACCCTCCGACCGGAGAGCGGCTGACCGACCGGTCGTCAGCAGGGGTCTCGACGCGGGAGACGCCGCAAGCGATACTGCGACGGTGCGCCGATGCGGGGAGGCTGAGGCATGTCGCCCGTCGATCGATCGATCCAGGTGTGGGGCTACTACGCCTTCGCCGTGGGGCTGCTGCTCGCTGTCGCGCCGAACCGGTTCCTGGCGGTGCTGCAGATACCTCCGACGAGCGAACCGTGGATCCGCGTCCTCGGTGCCGTCGCCATCGCCATCGGTTTCTACTATCTGGGCGCGGTCCGCGGTGGGGTCTCCCGGGAGTTCGCGACGGCCACGGTCTTCGGCCGAACCGTCGTGACCATGTCGTTCGTGGCGGTGGTCGCGGGCTGGGGCTACTGGTTGCTGCTCCTGCCGGCGGTAGTAGAAGCGTCGAGCGCCGTGTGGACCTGGTCCGCCATGCAACGCACCGGACAGGTCCCCGATCCGGAGGCGCCAGCCGTCTGAGCTCCTCACCTCCGACCTTACCCATGTGGGTCGGCCAGGAGTCGGAGGTCGTGCGGACGCTCGCCGGACGTGGCAGGGTGTGTCGGGATGAGCGTTGCCGGACCCCTGGCACCGCCGATCACGGGAGCGTGAACGATGTCGGAGATCCCCTGGACCTACGTCAGCCGGTTGATGTCGGCGGCTGCCAACGCCGCGGAGGAACGCGGCCTGACCATCGCCATCGCCGTGACCGATCGGGACGGCACGCTGATCGGGGCGCTACGGATGCCAGGCGTGCCGCCACTGCTCGGCCGTATCGCGCTGGCGAAGGCCTACTCGGCGGCGTCCTTCCGACGGGACACGGAGGACCTGGCAGAGCTCGAGGCGTCCCGACCCTCACTGTTCGGCGCCGCGGCGGAGCTGGGGGACCAGCCGATGATCGCTTCAGCGGGGGGCGTCGTCATCCGCGACCTCGACCAGGTCCTCGCCGCGATCGGGGTCTCCGGAGGGAGTGGAGAGCAGGACGTCGAGATCGCGAGAGCGGCGATGGGTGCGCACCCGGTCGGCGCCTGGGTTCGGGGCGCATGAGGATCACGATCTACACGTCCTCGTCGGACGCGATCGACGAGCGGTACTTCGCAGCCGCCCGAGACCTGGCGGGTCGGCTCGCACATCGCGGTGACGAGGTCGTCTACGGCGGCACCGCCGTGGGGGTGATGGGGGCGCTCGCCGGGGCGATGCGTGCGGAAGGTGGCCGGGTGACCGGCATCCTGCCGCAGCTCATGGCTGACCGTGGTCTCGCCGACCAGGACTGCGACGAGCTGATCGTGACTCCAGACATGGCTCAGCGCAAGCAGGCGATGATCGCCCGGGCCGACGCGTTCGTCGTGCTCCCGGGCGGTTTCGGGACGTTGGAGGAGTTCCTCGAGGTGCTGACGTTGAAGCAGCTCGGTTACCACGCCAAACCGATCGTTCTGCTCGACCTCGACGGCTTCTACCAGCCACTGCTCACGATGTTCGACGGGCTCTTCGGGCAGGGGTTCGCCAAGCGCGAGTACGCCGCGCTGTACCGCGTCGCCCCCGACGTGGCTGCGGTGATCGACGAACTGGACGCACCGGACGAGGCCGAGCTGCCTGCGAAGTGGTTCTGAACCGCTGTGCGGTCCGCGGACGCGATCACGCAGCGCGGTGAGGAGGTGGAGTCGACCCGACTCTGGTCTCGTGCCCTGACGCGTCCGTCCTGGCACGCTCATGGACCCGCAACGAGGTGTCATCCGCACAACCGGGACGGTGTTCGGCGACGAACGTCGGGAAACCCCCGCTGGACCCATGGGTTACGCTCGTAGCGGACCTGCCGACGCAGACGTCAGGAACGGCGCGCCAGCCGGACGACGCGGAAAGATGGTCACATGTTCGAGAGGTTCACCGACCGGGCCCGTCGCGTGGTCGTCCTCGCCCAGGAAGAGGCGAGGATGCTCAACCACAACTACATCGGGACCGAGCACATCCTCCTGGGGTTGATCCACGAGGGTGAAGGCGTTGCTGCCAAAGCGCTCGAGTCCATGAACATCTCCCTCGAGGGCGTCCGCGAGCAGGTCACCGAGATCATCGGCCGCGGCCAGACCGCTCCGGCCGGCCACATCCCCTTCACCCCACGGGCCAAGAAGGTCCTCGAGCTGTCGCTGCGCGAGGCCCTGCAGCTCGGCCACAACTACATCGGGACCGAGCACATCCTCCTAGGCCTGATCCGTGAGGGCGAGGGCGTCGCCGCGCAGGTGCTCCAGAAGCTCGGCGCCGACCTCAACAAGGTCCGCCAGCACGTCATCCAACTGCTGTCGGGCTACTCCGGCGAGCCGGGCAAGGCCGGCGCCGGGGTCGGCGAGGGCTCCAGCCAGGGGTCACGCGAGGGTTCGACGATCCTCGACCAGTTCGGCACCAACCTCACCCAGGCCGCCCGTGACGGCGACCTCGACCCGGTGATCGGTCGTCACCGCGAGATCGAGCGCGTCATGCAGGTCCTGTCGCGCCGCACCAAGAACAACCCGGTGCTGATCGGTGAGCCAGGCGTCGGCAAGACCGCGGTCGTCGAGGGGCTGGCCCAGCGGGTGGTCTCCGGCGAGGTCCCCGAGACTCTGAAGGACAAGCACCTCTACACCCTCGATCTCGGCGCGTTGGTGGCCGGGTCGCGCTACCGCGGTGACTTCGAGGAGCGCCTGAAGAAGGTGCTGAAGGAGATCACCTCCCGCGGGGACATCATCCTGTTCATCGACGAGATCCACACGCTCGTCGGTGCCGGCGCGGCTGAGGGCGCGATCGACGCGGCCTCGATCCTCAAGCCGATGCTGGCTCGCGGTGAGCTGCAGACCGTCGGTGCGACCACCCTGGACGAGTACCGCAAGCACGTCGAGAAGGACGCGGCCCTCGAGCGCCGGTTCCAGCCGGTCAAGGTCGAGGAACCGACGATGGAACACACCATCGAGATCCTGAAGGGTCTGCGTGACCGCTACGAGGCCCACCACCGCGTGACGATCAGCGACGAGGCGCTGGTCGCCGCTGCGGAGCTCGCCGACCGCTACATCTCCGACCGCTACCTCCCCGACAAGGCCATCGACCTGATCGACGAGGCCGGGTCGCGGCTGCGTATCCGATCGATGACCACACCACCCGACCTGCAGGAGCTCGACCAGGAGATCGAGGAGGCGCGCCAGGCCAAGGAGTCGGCCATCGACGCGCAGGACTTCGAGCGCGCCGCCGGCCTGCGCGATCAGGAGAAGAAGCTGATCGAACGGCGCCAGAACCGCGAGGACACCTGGCGGGCCGAGGGCATGGACACCGTGCTGACCGTCGACGACGAGGTCATCGCCGAGGTCCTGTCGAACTGGACCGGCATCCCGGTGCTGAAGCTCACCCAGGAGGAGACCGAGAAGCTCCTGCACATGGAGGACGAGCTCCACAAGCGCGTCATCGGTCAGGACCAGTCCATCGAGGCGGTCTCCAAGGCCATCCGCCGCACCCGTGCGGGCCTCAAGGACCCCAAGCGGCCGGGTGGATCGTTCATCTTCCTCGGACCCTCCGGTGTCGGCAAGACCGAGCTTGCCAAGACCCTCGCCGAGTACCTCTTCGGCGACGAGGACTCGCTGATCCACCTCGACATGTCCGAGTACATGGAGAAGCACACGGTCAGCCGCCTGATCGGCTCGCCACCTGGGTACGTCGGCTACGACGAGGGCGGACAACTCACCGAGCAGGTACGTCGTAAGCCCTTCTCGGTGGTGCTGTTCGACGAGGTCGAGAAGGCCCACCCGGACGTGTTCAACACGCTGCTGCAGATCCTCGAGGACGGCCGCCTCACCGACGCGCAGGGTCGCACGGTCGACTTCAAGAACACGATCCTGATCATGACGTCCAACCTCGGCACCAAGAACCTCACCGCCCCGGCGGTCGGGTTCATCGCCGAGGACGACAACTCGATGTACGACAAGATGAAGCGTCAGGTCGACGACGAGCTGAAGAAGCACTTCCGCCCGGAGTTCCTCAACCGCATCGATGACACGATCGTCTTCCACCCGCTCTCGCGGGAGGAGGTCAAGGAGATCGTCGATCTCATGCTCGCCCGGGTGCGCAAGCAGCTCTCCGTCAAGGGCATGGAGCT
>PWTE01000115.1 GCA_003563915.1 Nitriliruptoraceae bacterium | reverse complement strand
TGGCCGTCGCCGGAGCTGCCGTCGCGCCGGAGGTCGCGCTGGACGCGGCCGGACGTCGCGGGCTGCCAACGGCCGTCGAGGAGGACGTTGCCGCGCCGGCGGCCGGCCGCGACGTGACCGCAGCACCGCCGGCCCCTCCCCCACCGCTGCCGCCGGTGGCGGGCGGCGGGCCGGCCGGGCCACCACCCGACGGTCCTGCCCCACCCGGACCGCCGCCGGCGGGACCGGTGGCCTCCAGGGCGCTCCCACCGGACGGGCCGCCCGACGGCCTGCCGGTGCTGCGCACACCGGTGGCAGCGCCCTTGACGGCGAGCAGCCCGCCGCCGATGGCCAGCGCCTTCGACCCGCGCGACATGGTCGACACCGCAGAGTGCAGCTCGGGCGCACCCACGATGCGGGCCAGCGCGGCCGGAGCGAGTGCGGCCAGCAGCAGCCCGAAGGTGCCGAAGATGAGCCGGTCGACCCCTTGAGGCTGACCCATCGCGGTGTTCGCGACCGCGAACATGGTCAGGATGGCAGCTTCGGCCAGCAGGACCGCGACCGCGAGGCTCCACGCCCGCCACTGGACCCGGCGCAGCGGTTCCCACACCGACAGGGCATGCGCGATGGGCAGGAACACGATGATCGCGGCGAGCACCACCGGACGCATCGCGAGGATGAAGTAGATCGACACCGACGTGAACACGATCACGATCGCCGCGAGGAACGCGATGAACAGCTCCACCCCGGCCCCGTCCCGATCCTCGGCGGTGTCCATCAGCACCTCCTGCAGCGGGATCAGCGGCGCGTCCACCGTGGTCCCCGACGCGGCCAGTGCCGCCCGCCCGACCTCCGACAGGGCGCCGGCCAGCGAGAGCAGAACGGTCGCCGCGACCGTGGCGAGCATCCCGGCCAGCAGTGCCCGGAACACCGCCTGCACGATCCGGGTCGTGTTGCCCTGGGCGATGCCGGTGATGACCTCGGCCAGCAGCGTGCCTACCACCACCAGACCAGCCAGCGCATACAGGGGCAGCGCGGGTCCGGTCAGCACCGGCGTGTACCAGTCCGTGGTCACCGGCGACATCGACGCCTGCAACGCGACGAGGTCCAACGCCCAGAAGGCGCCGCGGAGCACCCACACCGTCACCTCTCCGCCGGCCTGGCCGAGCAGCCACTGGGACCACTCGTGCCCGGCCCACGCCGCACCGAGCACCCCACCCAGCGCGACCACGCCGACCAGCACGAACGGGATGCCGCCGTCCTGTCCGCGCAGCCGGTCGACGATCCCTCTGCGGCCGTTCACGAGGCCGGCCCGTACGGGACCAGCACGCCTGGCAGCGCCTCGCGGGTCAGCTGCCGGATGCGGCCCGGCGCATCCGGTCGGTCCTCAACGATCGGGGTCGGCCCGGCCACGGTGTCGAGCCCGTCGACCCGCCAGGTCCCCTCGTCGACCAGCAGCGACACCGTCGAGGTGGTGAACACCGCCCCACCCCGGTCGCCGACCCCGACCGTGGTCATCGCCCACACCTCGGCCTGCGCCCGGGCCCGCTCGGCATCGAACGCGGTGACCCGCACCGCGAGCGGTGCCAGGTGGTAGGTCCGCCGCGAGGGCGGCTGGGCCGCCCAGCCCGACTGTTCGAACTGCACCCGGGCGGCATCGACCTGCCGGATCTGCTCGGCCGCCTCGGACGGGGTGAACACGATCGCGGCGACCTCCGCGAACCGATCCGGGTCGAACACCACCGTCCCGGCCCCGGTCACCGCCACCGCCGCCGACGCGGCCGACGCGGCCCCCTCGACGGTGAGATCGAACCCCCAGGGCACCCCATCGACCAGCTCGAACCTGCCGCCGACCTCAGCGGCGCTGGCGTCCGGCACGCTGCTGATGGTCGCGCCCGGCTCGACCGCGCTCGCGCGCAGACCTCGCCACCCCAGCGCGCCGCCGGCGACCACCAGGACCAGCAGCAGCCCGACGGCACCGGCCAGCCACACCCGCTGGAGGCGGCTGCGTGACGGCAACGCGTCCACGTCAGGACCCCAGCCGGAAGCCGGTGTTCACGATCGCGACCGCCGCCCCGATCACCACCGCACCGACGAACCCGCCGACCACCATGAACCGGCCCCAGGTCACCCCTTGCGTGTGTGCCCGGTTCGCGCCCAGCGCCCACGTCGCGCCGCCGATGATCACCGTCCCGGCCGCGAACAGCAGGCCCGCCAACGTCAACCCGTTGAGCGCGGAGATCAGCTGGTCGTAGTTCGGGATCCACTGTCGGCCCGACGACGGATTCAACCTCGGCACCGCCGCCACGAGCCACGACTCCATCTGCTGCACGTTGGCCTCCTCGCTCGCCGCCCGCCACTGCGGGACAGCAAGGGACTGCCACCCCGACCCGCCAGCCTGTGACAGCCCACCCGCGAATCGTGCGAGCGGTGCTCACCAGCCCGGCCGAGGCGCACACCACCGGCCGGGTCGCGACCGGGATGTCACGAACCGGCGACCTCGCCGGCCAGTCCCTTGAAACCGGCGTCAGGACCCGCATGCCCTCGTCCCGTTCCCCTGCGCTGACCGTGGTGCAGCTGCTGACCCGCCTGCGTACCCGCACGCTCGCGGCGACCTGTGTCGCGGTCATGCTCTGCGCCGGTTGTGTCGCCGCCGGCGTCGAGCCGTCCGGCACGACCGCACCGGCGGACGTCAGCGACCAACGTGGCGATCGTCGTCTCGACCGTGGCGGAACCGCGTCGATCGTGGCCGGCGTCGGCGACCAGCTCACCGGACCTCCGGCCGCCATCATCAGCCCGCCCGACACCGGCCCGTCCGACTCCGTCCCCGGCCGTGACGACCCGGAGCGTGCCGCCGCCGCGATCATCCTCGACGGGATCGCCGCCGAAGGGCTGCTCGTCACCGCGCTCGACACCGAACCGCTCACCGTCGACGGCCGCCACGCCACCATCGTGGTCACGGTCGCGCACAGCGCCGGACACGGTCACCCCACCCAGTCCCGCTACGAACTCGACCTCGCCTACACCGCCGAGGGGTGGCGGCTCACCCGCCACCGTGAGCAGCCCTGATGCGCCGCGTCCTGATCGCCATCGGGCTGCTCACCGCCACCCTGCCGCTCGCGGTGATCGGCAGCCGTCCTGCGGATACGCCGATCGGGTTCGATGCGACCCGGCTCGCCGCCGAGATCCCCGAACCCATGCTCGGCGCCTACCTCGACGCCGCCGAGGCCTGGGACATCGACTGGGCCCTGCTCGCCGCGATCGGCAAGCTCGAATGCGACCACTTCCGCAGCCAGCTTGCCGGCTGCTGGCCCCCCGGCACCGTCAACCATGCCGGCGCGCGCGGCCCGATGCAGTTCCTCGGCTCCACCTGGCGGGCCGACGCCGACACCCACCAGCTCGACGTCGCGGGCCCGCCTCCGCCACCCGGCCGCGGCTACGGCACCGACGGTGACGGCGACGAGATCGCCGACCCCTGGAACGTCTACGACGCCGTCCACGCCGCTGCCCGCTACCTCGTCGATCTCGGCGGCCACGACGATCCCCGCACCGCCGCCAAGCACTACAACGCCGGACCGAACAACTCGAGCCCCACCGCCGGTGAGGGCTACGCCACCGCCGTCATCGACCTCATCGGCCACTACCAGCTGATCGGCGGCCTCCACGGCCCCGGCTCCACCGCCGACACCTACACCCCCGGCGCCGCCACCGGCTGCACCATCCCCGATCCGACCGGCACCGGCGGCTGCGTCACCCCACGCACCGCCCACCTCGTCCACCAGATCCGCCACCACCTCGGTGAACAACCCATGTGGTGCTGGGCACGCCGCCCCAACAACCCCACCTCCGACCATCCTGCCGGCCGTGCGTGCGACATCACCGTCGGCGCCATCGGACGGTTCCCCACGCCCGCTGAACGCGCCGCCGGCTGGCGCACCACCGACTGGCTCATCGACAACGCCGACCCGCTCGGCATCACCTACATCATCTGGGACGGACGCATCTGGGCCACCCGCTCCGGCTGGCGCCCCTACACCGGCGGCGGGATCTACAACCCCAACCATCCCACCGGCGGCCATCACGACCATATCCACATCTCGGTCCGGTCAAACTAGGTCGAGTTTCATCCGATGAACGCGCCGCCGCCCCCACCAGCCTCGGACGTCTGGCGATCCCAGGCGGCCTGCGTCGGACAAGATCCGCGCCTGTTCACCGACCCCCGCCCCGACAGCGACGACACCCGCCGGGCAGTCGCGACCTGCCGCTCCTGCGTCGTGCGTCAGCCCTGCCTGACCGAGGCGCTCACCCACCCTGGCGACACCGACGTCGGTATCTGGGGCGCCACCACCGCTGAGCAGCGCGCCTCACTTCGGCCCCGCCACCGCAGCGGCAGCCCCAACCCGCCCGCAGCAGACAACTTCGGGCTGTACCCGACACTCAGCGGCGATCTCACCGACCTGACCGGACGTGCCGTCATCACGCGTCTGCCCACCGCGCCCCACCATCTTGTGCTCATCGACGACAAGCCCTCCATGCGCACCGCCGACCTCGCCCAGGCGTGGCGCCACATCATCACCACCCTTGACGACTACCAACCTGCTGCCCTCATCCCGTTCAGCCTCACCCGCCACGGTGAGCTGCACGACCCGACCGGGCGGATCACCATCACGCGGCTGCCGGTCGCGCCCCACCTGCTTGTCGTCCACGACGGTCGACCCGTCAGTCGCCACCACCGGCTCGACCACGCCCGCCATGCCGCGCTCGCCCAGCAGGTGACGGCCGACCGGGCTGCGATCCGAGACCTCACCCTGAGCGTCACAGCCCGTCCACCGGTCACCCAGCTGGCGACACGCCGATGACCATGTCTTCGAAGCCGCCGGCCTCCCGCCCTACGTCCCGTCATGAACCCGGCGATCCCGGAGCTGCCCGCGACGTCGACCACGACGCGCATCTCGCGCCGGCAACCCGTCACGCCTACCGGTCCGACTGGCGAGCGTTCACCCACTGGTGTCGTCACCATCAGCGCGAGGCGCTCCCAGCCACCGTCGACACAGTCATCGCGTGGCTCGTGGACCAGGCCGCTGCCGGCTACGCCACCGCGACCCTCCAGCGTCGCCTGCACACGATCGCCCGAACCCACCGACGGCACGGCCACCCTGACCCGACCGACGACGTGACCGTCACTCACACCTGGAGTCGGCTGCGACGCGAGCTCGGCGTCGCCCCACGCAAGGTCGCGCCGATCACCCTCGAACTGCTGCGCAACCTGATCGGCACCTGCCCCGCCACGCCAGCCGGCGACCGCGACCGGGCCCTGCTCGTCATCGGCTTCGCCGGCGCACTGCGACGCTCCGAACTCGCCCAGCTCCACCGCAGCGACATCGAGCACACCCCGGACGGGCTCATCGTGACCCTCCGCCGATCCAAAGGCGACCAGCACGGCGCCGGACAGCGGCTCGGCCTCCCCCACGGCCGCCACCCCGACACCTGCCCCACCCGCGCCCTCGCCGCCTGGACACGCCACCTCCCGACACAAGGGGCTGCGCTATTCCGAGCCGTCGACCGTCACGGCAACCTCGCCCACCGGCACCTGTCCGGCCGTGCCATCGCCGAGATCATCAAACGGCGTGTCGCCGCTGCCGGCCTCGACCCCGACCGCTACTCCGGCCACTCGCTGCGTGCCGGGTTCGCAACCTCGGCAGCCGCGGCCGGCGCCACCGAGACCGCCATCGCCCGCCAAACCCGCCACCGATCCATGCAGGTGTTACGCGGCTACATCCGTGAAGGTGACCTGTTCCGCACCAACGCCGCCACCGCCCTCGACCTGTGACCCGCAAGAGCCCTCCCCACCTCGTCGGCCTCAGCCGCCTGACGGCCCCGCCACGGCTCGCGTCCCGAAGCGCCCGAGGCGTAGGCTCTACGCCGGAACGGAGGCCACGGTGACCGACGACGAACGCGACGAGCTCGCCCAGATCCTGGCCGACCTCGAAGCCGAAGAAGCCGAGCAGGAAGCCGACCGCGGCTACGCCTCCCCGCCACTCTCACGAGCGATCGCACGGCTGCGGCGACTCACCGGCCCCACTGCCGGCTCCACCACGCCGCAGTAACGCAAGGGAAGGCCCCGTCCACGAAGAGGCGGAAGAGGACGGGGCCAGCTGGCGGGAGAAGACCAGCAACCGCAGCGAACACCTCCTACCGCGATAGACGCAACTCACCGCGGCCGACCGCGCCTCGACTCGTTCAGGACGCCGCCGATCGGGTCATGCTCTGCCGACCGGCTGGCATCCGAGAACAGCCGCTTCTCGGAAGCCAGACCGCCCATAGGCGACTAAGCCCGTGGCTCGGAAGAGCGCGGCAATCCGCTTCGCGGTGCCCCCTGCGATGGTGAACCGCCCAAAGTCACAGAGCTCCGAGATGAAACCTGGCGCGGTGATCCTTGCGACCTCATCCTCCCGCGTCCGGGTTCGACTATAGGCCCTGCCTCTTATAGTTCGGGGTGATGCCAAGGTTGTTGGCCACGTGATCGGCAAGACTTCGTACGCTGGAAATCGCCCAATCGCAGCATCCAGCGCCCAGGCAACGCGAAGGCCACCAGGCGTTGCCGGAACCTGCCAACATCTTGTTGTCGGAGAACTTGTCCTTCAGCTGTGATTCCAGCCTGTTGCTCTCGTCAGCAAAGATAGTTTCCGGCTGGTAGTGGACTAGAACATTGCGTAGTCGAGTGACGGCGGCCGCGTCCTGGTACGGGTGCACTCCACGATCCAAGGTGGGTAACCCCGCTGTTGTGAGCATCAACTGGTACT
>PWTE01000173.1 GCA_003563915.1 Nitriliruptoraceae bacterium | reverse complement strand
CGCCGCTCCTCGTCGGTCGGCTCGTACACCGGCTCGCCGAAGTAGCGCCGTAGCGCCTCCTGGAACACCTCGGAGCGGGACCGGTGCTCGATCTCCCGTAGCCGCTCGACCATGTCGAACAGTTCCTCGGGCAGGGTCACCGCGATCTTCCGAACAGCCACGATACGTCCTCCCGTGGGTATGACTACATCATACCGGGAGCGCCTCTGTCCGGATCCATCCAACCGACGATGCTCTCAGCGACCGTCGATCCGCTCAGTTCGCTGCATCTCGGCCGGTTCGCACCATGCCTGGCACCTGAAGATCGTTGTGTCGGCGGTTCGATCTCGCCCCTGACCACCATCGGGCCGGGCGCGTCACGGGCCGAGCAGTCCCAGCGGTAGCACCAGCACGCCGTCGGTGCGCTGGTAGGCGTACTCCCCGAACGCAGCGATGACCGCAAGGAACGCCGGTGGTCCGGCCCTTGTCTGGTCGATCGACGCCGCGGCGGCCAGCACCGACGCCGCGCCCTCGTCGATGACGTCCGCGCCTCCGAGCTTGACCTCGCACCCGGCCCAGCGCCCGTCGGGCAGCGAGACGATCGCATCGATCTCGTGGTCGTCGGTCTGGAAGTAGGAGACCCGACCGGCCAGCGGACCGGCCAGGACACGCAGGTCGCGCGCCGCCATCGACTCGAACAGCAGCCCCGTGAACGGAAGGTCCGCCAGGAGCCGGTCGACGTCGGCGCCGAGCGCTGCCGCGGCCAGCGACGGGTCGGCCAGGTGCCACTTGGGCCGTTCGCGCAGACGACGCGAGGAGCGCAGATGGGTGGCGAACGCCGGGAGCGGCTCGACCAGCATGAGGTGGTGCAGCGCGGCGAGGTACTCGCGGACGCTGTCACGGGACAGACCGGCGTCCTGCGCCAGGGCGCGCTCGCCGGCGCTGGTCGCGGTGTTGCGCGCGACGGAGTCGATGAGGCGACGGATGCGTGCCGGGTCCCGTCGCCGTGCCGGTTCGTTGCCGTCGCGGCCCGGGGCGGTGGGGAGATCGACCTCGACGATCTGATCAAGGTAGTCATGAGCGAACTCACGGGTCGGCGCGTCGAGGTGGCCTGGCCACCCGCCCCACACCAGCCACTCGAGCGTCTCGGCGAGACCCGCGACACCGCCGGCGATGCTCGGTGTGTCGCCGTCGAACAACGCTCGCAGCGACACGTGGGGCGTGTCCAGCGTCTCGTGCAGGGTCAGAGGTCGCATGCGGATGGTGGTGAACCGGCCCGCCCCGGAGTGGCGTCGCGCGTCCGGGGAGGGACGTGCCGATCCGGTGAGGATGAACTGGCCGGGCACGCCCGAGTCGTCGACCGCCCGGCGGACGTGGTCCCACAGCACCGGCACCAGCTGCCACTCATCGAGCAGCCGGGGAGGATCACCAGCGAGCAGCAGGCGAGGGTCGGTTCGGGCCAGTTGCTGCGCGGCGACGTCCACGTCGAGCCGCACCTGCGAACCGGCGACCCGCGCGGCGGTCTCGGTCTTCCCGCACGCCTTGACGCCTTCCAGCAGGACCGCACCCCGTTGCTGCAACGCGACGGCCAACTGCTGGTCGGCCACCCGTGACCGGTACTGCATCGACGCCTCCCAAGCGCTCTACCATACCGTTTGCCTAGTGCTCTAGCATGCCGTTCGCCACTACAATCTTCCTGCCGCTTGACGCTCTCCCCACCCTACCGAATGCCCTTCGGCATGCCCTACCGCTCGGCGCACAGTGAGTAGCCAGAAGACCGCTCGTGCCCGCCATGCGGCCCGCCGAGTGCCGCCTGTCGGTGGCCCTCACGAGACCTCAGGAGCGGCACACCTGTCCACATCCGTCCAACCGACGATGCTCTCAGCGACCGCCGATCCGTGTCGCTCAGTTCGCCGCGATCCGCTCAGTTCTCGTCGAACTGCGTACCTGGCGATCGTGGTGTCGGCGGCTCGGGCCTGCCTGTCCAGCTCTGTACCAACTCGCGATGGCAGCCCCCAACCTCACTGGATCACCCGGTCGTCAGGGGCCAGGCCGGTCGACGTCGTCCCTCTCGGTCGGTTCGTACACCGGCTCGCCGAAGTACCGGCGAAGCGCCTCCTGGAACACCTCTGATCAGCAACGGTGCTCGATCTCCCGCAGCCGCTCGACCACGTCGAACAGCTCTTGTGGCCACGTCACCGCGACCTTCCGCACCGCCACGCCAGCCCCCTCCGCGCACCGCGTTCCAGGGGCGCTGTGGGACACACGACGAGAGCGAACACGTAGCGGCGCGGTTCGAACGGTTCGCCCAGGAGATCGACCCCGCGTCCGCCACTCTCGTGACGACCGACGACCGACGACCGTCGCGGCGTCGCCAAGTCAGCGCAGGCCGTCCGGATCGGTTGACCCGACCCTCGAACCTCGACGTCACGGAACGACCGTTGGCGGCCAGCATCGCAGACACCACGTTGGCGTTCATGGACGTCCCCGTCGGTCCCGGTCGGGCGGCTGGGCATCGTTGGCTTAGGCCTGATGCCCCGCCGTCCCGCTGCGTTGCAGCGACGCCCCGTCCCCGTGCCCACAGCGGTGCGTCGCCGCTGGCTCAGGCTCGTGGCTCCCACCGGAAGACCCGGACGGCCGCGGCGGTCGCGACGAGAGAGATCAGCGCCGTCGCACCGAGGCTCGCGGCAGCGTCACCCAGCCAGGCCGCAGCGCCCGCACCAGCCTGCGTCGGGCCGTCCCAGCCGAGCCGCAGCAGCTGCACGGACGCACCCCCTGGGATCGCGAGCACAGGCCAGTCGAGTGGGTCGAACGGTCGCATCATGGCCCACACCGCTCCACCCATGAGCAGGGCCACGACGGGGAAGGTGGTGATCAGCGCATGGTCGGACGAGCGGGTGAACGAGGCCACCACGAAGGTGACGGCCCCGATGGTGACCACACCGGACAGCACGCCCACCAGCAGCATCGTGCTGCTCGCCGGCGCCTGGCCGTGAGCGAGCATCGTGATGACGCTCAGCACGGCGGCCTGCACCACGACGAGCCCCGCCGGCACCCCGATCGTGCCGATCAGCACGCCGGTGGTGCTGGCCTCGGAGCTTCGCCAGCGCTTGAGCACGAGCTGTTCGCGTCGGTTGACCAGCGACATCGTGCCGACGGTGTGCAGCGTCATGACGAGCAGCCCGACGACCTGGAACACGATGGCGGTGCCCACACCATCACCCATCGGTGGTAGGTCCGCGAACCACACCGCGCCCAACAGCAGGGGGAGCGCGATCGCGGTGCCCCATGCTGTGGTGTCGCGCCCGAGGAGCCTGAGCTCGATGCGCAGCAGCGCGAGGGTTGCGGTCATCGTGGTGCCTCCTGTCCGTCGGTGGACGGTCCGTGGCCGGCGATGGCGTGGAAGACCTGGGCCAGCGAGGCCTCGGTGGCCTGCAGGTCGTCCAGTCGCACCCCGTGGTCACGGGACCACAGCAGCAGCGCGGTCAGGTCGCGTTGCAGGTGTCGCGTCTCGATCCGGAGGCGACGATCGACGTCGTGCTCGACGTGGCCACCGAGGTCGGGCAGCGGCGGCGCGCCGTGCGGCAACCGAGCAGCGATCACGGCCGGGTGGGTGGCCACGAGCTCGGCCAGCGTGCCGGTCGCGGCCAGCAGGCCGTCGTGCATGATGGCGATCCGGTCGGCCAGTGCCTCGGCTTCCTCGAGCTCGTGGGTGGTCAGCACGACCGTGACGCCGTCGGCCAGCAGCTCGCGCAGGATCCGCCAGGTGCGCAGCCGGGCTTCGGGGTCCATCGCGGCGGTGGGTTCGTCGAGGAAGATCAGCTCGGGGTCGTTGATGAGCGCGAGACCGAGGTCGAGGCGGCGTCGTTCCCCGCCGGAGAGCGCTCCGATGCGCACGTCGGCCCGATGGTCGAGCTCGATTCGCGCCAGGACGTCGTCGACGGCGAGGTGACGTGCCGCGCTCGGGGTCAGCCGGGGCCACAGCCCGAGCACCTCGCGCGGGGTCAGACCCGCGGGCAGTCCGGAACTCTGGAACACCAGGCCGATCCGTGCGGCCAGGCGCCGCCGCTCGGCGAAGGGGTCGACACCGAGCACCTCGACGTGGCCGTCGTGGGCCCGTCGGTGTCCTTCGAGGGTCTCGAGCGTGGTGGTCTTGCCGGCGCCGTTGGTGCCGAGCAGCGCGAACAGTTCGCCGCGGCGAACGGTCAGGTCGATCCCCCGGACCGCCTCGAAGGTGCCGTACCGGCAGCGCAGTGCGCGTACCGACAGCACGACGGGACGGTCCACGGGATGGTCGCCGTGCGTCTGGGGACGTGGGGTGGCGACCGGCGGGTGGCCCGGGTCGGTACCGGGCCGGCTGACGTTGCGAACGGGTGTGATGTCCATGGCTGCCACGATGCCCGCCGACCGGGTGGCGAGGTAGTGCCGTGACACGCTCAGCAGCGATGACCGGTTCACACGATCCAGTGACGGATGTCACCGGCGGCCGCGGTGGCGGTGTGCGACCCTGTGGCGCATGCAGACCGACACGCCGGACCGCCACGATGGTCCCCTCCCACGCCCCGGCGACGACCCGGACCTTGAGGCACCCGCTTCGGCGGGGTCCCGCCTGGAGTCCTTCCGCCGGTACACGTACTACAGCATGCTCAGCGCGATCGTCGTGCTGCTGTTCCTCCCCGTCGTGGTCGGGACGATCCCCCGGCCGCCGGATGCGCTCGGCACGCTGGCGCTGCTCGCGACGTTGGTGGTCCTGGCCGCGCTGGTCCTGCTCATCGAGGAGCACATCCCCCGCGCACCGGTCGCCCACCCCGTGTCGACGCGGGGGCGGGCGTGGCTGATCATCGTCGGCGCTGCCGCGTCGTTGGTGGCGGCCGCGACCTCGGTGCAGGCCGGGGAGCAGCTGCTGTGGGCGTTCCCGCCGGCGATCGCCGCGTCGCTGGTGGTCGCGTCGCTGCCTCGCCGTCGGATCCGGGTCGCGGTCGTGGCGACCGTGGTCCTCGCGATCGCCGTCGGCGCCGTCCTCGACGCCACGCGTCCGACCGACGCCGGATCGTTCGCGGTCACCGGTGCGGTGATGACCGTCGTCGCGCAGGGCCTGACGCTGACCAGCATCTGGACCTGGCGTGTCGCGGTGGAGCTCGACGAGGCCCGCACCCGCGCGGCGTCGCTGGCGGTGGCCAACGAGCGGCTGCGGTTCGCCGCCGACCTGCACGACATCCAGGGCCATCATCTGCAGGTGATCGCGCTCAAGAGCGAGCTGGCCGCCCGTCTGGTGCGCGACGATCCGGATACCGCAGCGCGTGAGATCGGCGAGGTCCAGCACCTCGCCGCGGACGCCCTGCGAGACACCCGCGCGGTGGTCCAGGGCTACCGGCGCACCACCTTGGACGCAGAGATCGCCAACGCCACCGCGGTCCTGCGCTCCGCGGGCATCGAGACCCAGCTGCGCGTCGCCTCCGAGCTGCGGATCGATCAGCTGCCGCAGCACATCCAGCATCTGCTGGGGCTCGTGGTGCGCGAGGCGATCACCAACGTCCTGCGCCACAGCCACGCCACCCGCGCCGACATCACGCTCAGCGGCAACCTCGACGTCCACCTCGCCATCGCCAACGACGGCGCCGCCGATGCTCCCGTCACGTCGAGCGGCGGTCTCGACGACCTGGCGCAGCGGCTGCGCGCCGCCGGTGGTGCGCTGACATGGCAGCGGCACGATGGCGGGTTCGTGGCGCGCGCCAAGCTGCCTGCGACCGCGCCGGACCCGACGTCCGAACGCGCCACCGAGGGGGCACGCGTGGGCGAGGCGGACGGCCGGTGATCCGATTGCTGCTGGCCGACGACGAGGTCCTGATCCGCGGCGCGCTGGCCGCACTGCTCAACCTCGAAGACGACCTCGAGGTCGTCGCCCAGGCCGGCACCTCCACCGACGCGGTGGACCTGGCCCGTCAGCACCGCCCCGACATCGCCGTGCTGGACCTCGAGATGCCCCCCGCCGACGGGCTGGCCGCCGCCCAGCAGATCCGTGCGGAGCTGCCCACCCAGGTCGTGCTCGTCACCCGCCATGCGAGGCCGGGCGTGCTGCGACGTGCACTGTCGGCCGGTGTGGTGGGGTTCGTGCCCAAGACCACACCGGCCGCCCGGCTGGCCGAGATCCTGCGCGACGTCGCGGGCGGCCGCCGCTACGTCGATCCGGACATCGCCGCCTCCGCCCTCACCGAGGGCCGCTGCCCGCTGACCGACCGCGAGCTCGACGTGCTCCGCGCCGCGCGCACGGGCATCTCGATCGAGCACATCGCGGCGCAGGTCCACCTCGCCCCCGGCACGGTGCGCAACTACCTGTCCAACGCGATGCGCAAGCTGCAGGCCACCTCACGTCACGAAGCCGCGCACCGCGCGTGGGAGGAGGGCTGGATCTGACCGATCATGGTCATGGTCCCGCGACGGCGAACGCCGGCCGTTCGGCCTGCTCTGGCAACCCCACCTGCTCGTCGGCCACCCTGACGCCGAACCCGGCCGCCAGGCTGCGTCACCGCTGGTCGTTGACATCCCAGGTCGGGCATCCATCGACGTACCGCCGCCAGGGGCCGGTGGGACACGGGCGAGAGGCCGTAGGCTCGAGCGCGCTCGTCCCCACCTCAGGTACGGGGACGGCGCCGCCAACACCCGCGAGCGAACGACGGGTCAGCGGCCCACCAGGAACTGCGCGACGGCCGTCACGTAGGCGCGGTAGGCATCCATGGCTTCGGGCACCACCGCAGCGACACGGGCCAGGTCGAGCCGCACATACTCATGCACGATGACGTTGCGCAT
>PWTE01000189.1 GCA_003563915.1 Nitriliruptoraceae bacterium | reverse complement strand
CTCGACCGGCTCCTCTTCCTCCTCCTCGACCTCGGTCGGGAAGGTGTTGGTGAAGGTGACCGTGTAATCGCCGGGTTCGTCGACGCTGATCTCGACCGGGCTGTTCGCTGTTGGATCACTCGTGGTGCTCTCAGCGCCACCGTCATCGGTCTGGGTGACCGTACAGTCTGCAGGGATGTCTCCGGCAGCCGGGTTGAAGTCCGAGGAGAAGAAGGCCAGTCCAGCATTGCCCTCGTAGAGCATCACTGCGGACCCACCACCGTCTGCCTCGAACTCGCGGGTGGCGCTGAACGAGGACGCCTCCCCGTCATCGAAGCCGTTGTCGAGCAGGGGTTGAACGTCGGTACCGAACGTCTCGCACTCGACCGTGACTTCGAAGGTCGTGTCGTCCGGGACGTCACCCTCGACCTCGACCGTGACGAGGAGTCGGGCGAAGCCGAACTCGCCGACCAGCGAGATCACGCCATCGTCCTGCGGTGCGATGCCGTCATCGTTCCGGGCGTTCAGATCATCCGTCTCACACTCGATCTCAAGGTAGTACCAGCCGCCCTCGAGCCCAGCTGGCACGTTGAAGCTGCCGGTCAAGGGGTTGTCACCGGGGAGTTCAACCTCGAGTTCTGGTACGACGACACTGCCGGGCTGCCCGTCATCGTCGTTCCAGACGCGGTACTCCACTTGGTCCACGCACGAGGTGAGCCAGGTGTCGAAGTCGAAGGTCGCGACCTCGCGTTCCCCCGTCGGGGTCACCCATAGGGCCGAGCCGAGGCTCCCTGCGAGCGCCACCGTCGCGGCGCCGACCAGCATCACGGCGGTCAGTGCCGCGGTCAGAGCAGTGCGGCTTGTTCTCTTGCTTCGCATGCGTCATCCCCTCTGCCCACGGTGGGGCACGTTGTCGAGATCGCCGGCGGATCTCCGCCCCGAGGAGCTGACCGGACAAGTCAGACGTGCGCCGGCCAGCACGAGAAGACACTAGACCAGCACCGTGACTGCTACAAGAACGCCAACGCCAACCTTGGGGGCGGAGGTCTGCCTCGGGTTCGGCTCCGAAGTGTGGCTATGGACGATACCCAGACCTCGGCATGGTCGGCCCCGATCGAACCGGTCAGCCGTGCCCCCTTGTCCCCTCTGGGCCGGCCGGTACTGACGATGCGGTGGGAGTTGCTCACCTACCTGCACTGGCCCGTCGCTCCTGAAGCCGTCGCGGCGCTGCTACCTCGTGGTCTCGTGCCTGACGTCCACGGCGGGCACGCGTGGGTCGGACTCGTGCCGTTCCGGATGGCGCGGATCGACCTCGCAGGCCGGCTGAAGCTGCCGCAGGGCAGCTTCCCCGAGACCAACGTCCGCACCTACGTCGTTGGGCCCGACGGTGGCCGCGGCGTCTACTTCCACTCGCTGGACGTGCCCTACCTGGCGCCGACGGTCGTGGCCCGCACCACCTACCGCCTGCCGTACTGCTGGTCCCGTATGCGCCTCGGGGCCCGTGGCGATGAACGCGGTTACCTCGCCGTCCGCCGCTGGCCGTCTGCGGACGGGGCACGCAGCCGGGTCATCGTCGGTGTCGGCGAGCGCCTGCAGGACCACGAGGTGACCCCGCTGGACGACTTCCTGAGCGCGCGCTGGTCCCTCTACGACGTCACGCCGGGTGGGCGGGTGATCCGCGCCCACGTCGAGCACCCCGCATGGACATTGCGTCAGGCCGAGGTCCGGGTGCTGGACGACGACCTCGTCGCCTCCGCCGGCTACGACCTCGGAGCGGCCGAGCCCGTCCACGTTCGCGCGGCCGAAGCCGTCGAGGTGCGGGTGGACCGTCCACGTGTCGTCGGCTGAGTCCCGACAAGCCGACCGGAACGGTCCGGCTGCTACCGTTCCGCCTCACGATGCCAGCCTGGGGAGGGCGCAGGTGCGTTGGAGCGTGTGGTGGGTGGCCGCGGTGCTCGCCGGTCTGGCAGTCGTGCTGCTCGGCTGCTCGAGCGATGCCGACAGCCAGCCGGGTGCGTCGGCACGCATCACCGTCGACATGGAGGACAACTTCTTCGGTCGCGAGGTGACGCGCGTCGGGGTCGGCGACACGGTCCGCTTCCGCAACCGTGGCGTCGTGCCCCACAACGCGATCGCGGTCGACGGTTCGTGGTCCACCGGGCTCGCACTCGGCGAGGATCTCGCGTACCTCACGGACCCCGGCGACCACGTCGACGTGACCTTCGACGAGCCCGGCGTCTACACCTACTACTGCTCGCTGCACGCCACCTCGGATGGGCTGCAGGGCATGGTGGCGACCCTGGTGGTCGGCGATGTCGAGTACCAGGCCGCCGGTGACGACGCCCCCGACGAGCCACTCCGCGAGTGGACCGGGACGACCCGCCGGGTGCCGGACGATCATCCGACGATCCAGAACGCCGTCGATGCCGCCGAGCCCGGCGATCTCGTCCTGGTCGGCCCGGCACCCGAGACACCCGAACACCGCACCGCCGACGGCACCTACGCCTACCGCGAGCAGGTCGACATCACGACCCCCTACATCACCGTGCGTGGCACCGACCGCAACGCGGTGGTCATCGACGGCGAGCACGAACGGCCCCTCGGCATCAACACCGTGGCCGCCGATGGCGTCGCGATCGAGAACCTCACCGTCCGCAACGCGACCGGGAACGGCATCTACTGGGCCTCGTTGCGCGGGTTCCGCGGGTCCTACCTCACCGCCTACAACAACGGCGTGTACGGCATCTACTCCTACGACGCCGCCGACGGGCTGTTCGAGCACAGCTACGCCAGCGGCTCCGGCGATGCCAGCTTCTACATCGGCCAGTGCGACCCCTGCGACGCGATCATCACCGACGTCATCGCGGAGAACAGCGGCCTGGGGTACTCGGGGACCAACTCCTCCGAGGTGTTCCTCGTCAACTCGGTGTGGCGCAACAACGGCGCCGGCATCGTGCCCAACACCCTCGACTCGCAGCGCCTGCCGCCCTTCGGTCGCGTCACGATCGCCGGCAACCTGATCCACGACAACGACAACCGTGAGGCACCGGCGCTGAACAGTGTCTGGGGGCCCTTCGGCAGCGGCATCGCGCTGGCGGGCGGTCTCGACACCCTCATCGAACGCAACCTGATCGTGAACCACGAGCGTCACGGGATCAGCATCATCCCGAACCTGTCGCGCAACTTCTGGATGAGCGGCGGCCACGTCGTACGCGACAACCACCTCGAGGCATCCGGCTACAGCGACATCACCCTGTCCGGACCGGCCCTGTCGGGCAGCTGTTTCGCCGGCAACGAGCACTCCCATACCGTGCCGGCGGGCCTGGAGACGATCGCCGGCTGCGGCCCTGCCGCGGTCGCCGGTGCCCACGCCGGGGCGGCCGACCCCGACCGTGGCGGCTTCCGGTTGCCGTCCCGCTTCGAGCTCGCCTCGACCCTCTCGACGATCGGGTTGGTCGCGGAGGCCGAACTCGGCATCAAGCCTGACAACGACTACCGCGACACTCCACCTCCACCGCCGCAGCCCCAGATGCCGGGTGGCAGTGACGCCGAGGTGGTCCCGGCGGTCGACGTCTTCGACAACGCCGGCTTGGACGTCGAGGCGATCTCCACCCCTGAACTTCCCGACGACGTGACGGTCGCCCGCCCAGCCATCGCGACGGCTGGGAACGTGCCGCTGAACCTCGGCTGGCCCTCCACGGTCTTCGGGCTGCTCGGCTGGCTGCTGCCCTTCAGCCTGTTCGCGGCGTGGGTCGCGCTGGCGGTGCTGGACCTGGCCCGCCGGCAGGACCTCTCGCCCGCCGGGAAGGCCGGTTGGGTCGCCGGGGTCCTGGTCGTGCCCTTCGCCGGTGCCGCCGGGTACCTCCTGGCCGTGGCTCAGCTTCCTGTCTGGCTGCGTTGGGTCACCGTCGTCGGTGGAACCGTGGTGCTGGCGGTCGTCTTCGGAGCGGCCGCCGTGGTCGGCGGGTTGCTGTGATGGATACGTTCCCGGTGCGAGGGAGGACGAGCTGATGGGTGCCCTGCAGGTGTTCCTGGGGTTGTACGCGACGGTGCTGCCCTTCGCGATCCTGGCGGCGTGGCTGGCCCTGTCCCTCTGGGACATCAGCCGCCGGTCGGCGGACGGTGGCCTGGCGACGGGGCCCGCCGTCGGCTGGACCTTGGGGGTGCTGTTCGTCCCGGTGGTCGGCGCGGCCGGCTACCTCGTTGGCGCGTCGACGTTGCCACGATCGCTCGCGGCGACGATCGTCGGTGGTGGGGTCGTCGCCTACCTCGCCGTGTTGGTGCTGACCGGCGGTATCGGCGCTGCCGGATGACCCACCGGTAGGGGTGAGACGATGGATGACGAGTCGCGGGCCGACGGCCAGGGTGAGGACACCCGGGCCGAGCGGTCCGGGCTCAGCCGCCGTGATCTGCTCCGGGGTGCCGGCGCTTCGGGGGCGTTGGTACTGGGCGGGGGTCTGCTGGCGCATGAGCTGATCCCGCACTCCCATGGCACCGCCGCTGCTGCTGACGATGGCGGCTACCACCGCGGGATGGTCAGCAGCCAGTCCGGTGATGCGCCCAGTCCCTACGGCCACGCCGCTGCTGCTCCGGTCGGGTTGCGGGAGGACGTGCTGGGGGCCGCGGGCACTGCGCCACCCTTCGACGGCCGCCAGGGGGTCCTGCGCGAGTACGAGCTGCCGGTCACCCAACGTCAGATCGAGGTCGGCGACGGGGTGATCGTCGACGCGTGGAGCTACGACGGACGGGTCCCCGGCCCGATCCTGCGCGCGACCGAGGGCGACACGCTGCGGATCCACATGACCAACCGCACCTCGCCCGCCCACAACGTCCACCTCCACGGGCGCCACTCGCCGGCGATGGACGGGTGGGAGCCCATCATCCCAGGTGGCGAGTTCACCTACGAGGTGACCGCCGAGCCCTTCGGGCTGCACCCGTACCACTGCCACACGGCCCCGCTGGACGAGCACATCAGCCGTGGGTTGTACGGCGCGATGATCGTGGACCCGCCCGGAGGGCGTCCGGAGGCCCACGAGTTCGTGCTCGTGCTCGGGGGCTGGGACGTCGACGGTGACCGCCGCAACGAGCTGGTCTGCTGGAACGGCATCGCCGGTGCCTACCACCGGTTCCCGCTGAAGGTCCCGGTCGGTGAGCTGGTCCGCGTCTACGTGGTCAACATGCTCGAGTACGAGCCGCTCGCCTCGTTCCACCTCCACGCGCAGACCTTCGACGTCTACCGGTCGGGGACGTCGCTGGAGCCGCACGAGCACACGGACACGGTGGCGCTGAGCCAGGGCGAGCGGGCGATCCTGGAGTTCCGCCTCCCGGAACCGGGGCGGTACATGTTTCATCCCCACCAGAGCCACCTCGCCGATATGGGAGCGATGGGCTGGTTCGCGGCGATCTGACGGGCGCACCCGCCGGTCACCGCCGCGGTGGCGCTGGTGGTCCCGTCCGGCCGGCGGTGCTGTCCGGTCAGAAGGCGCGGAACAGCAGGGCGAGCAGGACGAACGCCGCCACGAAGGCCAGGACGAGTGCGGCAACCATGGCGATGACGACCGTGCCGACCGCTGCTCCCGTCGAGATGCCGCGAGCTTCCCGCACGGCGATCACCATCAGCACGATGCTCCACACCGCGAGCGCGAGGAAGAGGGGCATCGTGGCCAGCAGGAGGATCACGCGGTCAGCTGGCACGGCTTGGAGTGGCAGCGCGGCGATCGCGGGGGGAGCGGACGCGAACACGAGCGTGCAGAACAGCGAGGTGAAGCTCCCCCTGCCGCCGAACAGGCGGGAGAGGCCCATGAGCAGCAGCGTCCACAGGGAGAAGGTGAGGATGCCGGTGATCGGGAGCACGACCGCGACCGTGAACGCGGTGAAGGTTGGCTGGGGAGTGAGCGCCTGGGTGGTGGGATCGACGTCGAAGGTCGGGACGGGGTCGCCGGCGAGCGACAGTGCGATGCCATTGGCGATGTAGATGACGACGAGCAGGCCCAGCGCGAGAGGTCCGTTCGGGGACGCGGCAACCTGCCGCAACGTGGCGCTCGGCGAGCGCACCACACCCAGCAGCGCCGACCCGATGCTGCCGATGGTCGTCGGCGGCGGGCCGCCGGGCGAGGACGACGCGAGGTGCCCACCCGCCGAGGTAGAGGTGTATCCGCCGCCCGAACCCGATGAGGCGCTGGGGAAGAGGCTGCCCGCCGATGCGGACGGGAACCCGCTCGGTGGGCCGTCGCCACCGGGTGGTGGGGTTGGTGGGGGAGCTCCGCCCTCTCCGAGAACTGGCGGGTTCGACGGCGGCGGGTCCGGCGATGGTGGGCCCGGCGATGGTGACTGCCCGGAACCGCGTCCGTCGGGAGGTGGCTCGGCCTGCTCGTCGCTTGGTGGTGTCTGATCGTCTGCCATGCGTCAACCGTCCCCCACGGGCCCGCCAGATGCGGAGGAAGCCTAGTTGCACGACGACACGCTCGGCCGGAACGGCCGAGCGAACGCCGCCCCACCGATCCTTGCGCAGGCGCGCGATGCCAGGAAGGCGATCGGCCTGGTGCGCAACCGGTGGGGTGGCTGGGGAGGGGAGGACGGCGGGTCGGTGGAGCGCGAGACGTGGGTGGGCGCGGGTCTGCCGGCAGGTTCAGGGGGAGGGCCCGGCGCGGGCGGGGTCGGGGTCTCGACGGGGGCGTGGGCCTGCGGTTGCGCCGGGTGGGTCGCCAGGTGCACCGGTGGGATCACGGGTGTCGAGGTGGAGTTGTCGGGTGGCGGGTGCGGTGTCGATGGTGAGGCCGGTGCGTGGGTGGTGGAAGCGGTGCAGGCCGCGGTGTCGGTGGTCGGGGTGGTGGTAGATGGTCCAGCCGTGGCGG
>PWTE01000278.1 GCA_003563915.1 Nitriliruptoraceae bacterium | reverse complement strand
GTCCTACCTCGCCGCATTGGGGGTGGCGCGCTGTGTCGCCGAGCAGGCTGACCCGGCCGCGGCGCTGGCGTATCAGCCGTCGGGGTTCGCGTTGCATACCGAGCTCGATCTGGAAGAGGTCGTAGCGTTCTTCACCGACCGGTGGGAGCCGACCCCGGTCGTCGCGCCCTGGAACAAGGGATCGGGGCTTCGTCGCGATGGTTCGGCGGCGTCGGCAACGGATGCGCTCAATCGTCTCCGTAGCGGTTCGGATCCACGCCTCGAACCGCTGCGCGAGGCCGTGTCCGCAGCAACGGACGTGGTCGACTCATTCCCTGATGCCAAGGTTTCGGAGAAGCAGAAGCCTGAGCTGCTACGCCGTTGCCGCGCCCGTCTGCCTGACCGGGCGTTGGACTGGTTCGACGCCAGCGTCGTACTCGTTGGTGACGATCCGGTCTATCCCCGACTGCTCGGAACCGGCGGGAACCTTGGACGAATGGACCTGTCAGCGAACCTCTACGAGCGACTCGACGACGTGATCGGCCTTGCGGAACTCGCCGACCGGTCGCGTTCGGTCGGGTGGCTCAAGGATCTGCTGCTCGGAATGGACTCCACCCCCCGCTCACGCAAGACGCCGGGGCAGTACGAGCCTGGGGCGGTCGGTGGCGTCAACTCCGTAAGCGACGAGCGCGATGCCGCGTCGGTGAACCCGTGGGGGTTCGTCCTCGCGTTGGAGGGCGCGTTGCTCTTCGCGTCGCTGCCGGCTCGGCGCCTCGGGTCCAGTACCGGCTTTGCTGCCATGCCGTTCACGGTCAGCTGCGACGCAGCCGGCTCGGCAGGACTCGCGGCCGATGAGACGCGCTTCGCAGAACTGTGGCTGCCGTTGTGGGATCACCCGGCCACCTTCGCGCAGTTGCGACGCCTGTTCGGTGAGGGGCGACTGGCCTGGGGGCGCACGACCGCAACCTCGGCGATCGATGCCGCCCGAGCGATCGCAAGCTTCGGCGCTGAACGTGGCATTGCAGCCTTTCAGCGGTTCGCCGTCGTCGAACGGCTTGGCCAGAGCCCCCTGATCGTGCCCGCGGAGCGCTACCCGACCGTCAAGTCACGACGTCCTGCACTGGAATCCACCCGAGCGCTCGACGGGTGGGTGGGCAGGCTGCGCAGCGAACAGCACCAACCGGCTGGTGTCGCAGCGGTGCTGCGCCGCTACGACTCCGCGCTGCTTCGGCTCGCCGCCGGAGAGCGCGGCGCCATCCTTCCAACCCTGACGAGCCTCGCGGAGCTTGACGCGGGCGTCCGGCGCAATCAGTCCCTGCGAGGAGAGTTGCGACCGCTGCCCTGGTTGGATCCAGCGACCTGGCTGCCCGAGCTCATCAACGACCTTGATCAGCGCGTCGAGTTCGAACTCGCCGTCGCCGCTGCCTCGGCATTCGACGTCGCCGTTCCTGACGGCCTGCAGCATCGATCCGGGACCTGGCCCCGAACGGTGAGCGTCGCCCTGCGCGGTCTGGACAACGCCTCGATCGATGCGCGGCGGGCACCGACGTGGTCGGATCGCACCGACGCGGCGGCTCCGCCAGGTCGAATGGTCGCCTGGCTCGCAGACGTCCATGTCCGGCATGCGGCCGGAGTGGCCGGACACGACCCCGCCAGCGACCATGGGCGTGCCGCGGTGGCTGGCCCACGAGGGGTCGCGACCACGTTCACCTCCGGACGCTGGGCGTCGCCGGCTGCGTTGCGGATGCTGGTCTCCGGCCAGGTCGACGAGAGCCTGTTCGATCGGTTGCTGCGCTGCCTGGCGCTGTTTGATCCTCGTGGCGACTGGTCGGCGCCGGCTCCCACGGCGACCGTTCAGGAGCCGCCGGTCGACCAGGGCTGGCTGGCGCTGCGTTGGCTGCTGGCCCACCAGGGTCGGGACACCTTCACGATCCCGGATCCGATGGATGGACGGTCCCAACAGCTTCGGTTGCGACCGTCGCCGGACTGGCCGGCGCTGCTGCGCCAAGGCCGCGTAGACCGGGTGCTTGCGGACGCGCAACGTCGGTTCCGAGCTGCTGGACTGCCGGTCGTTGAGCCGCCCGATCCACCAACGGGGTCCGCCATCGGAGACCGGCTGGCCGCAGCACTGCTGCTACCGATCTCCGGCGCGGCCTGCGTGGCGCTGCTTCGACAACTACTGGACCCAACCCGAATCTCTGTCCGTGACGTCCAACGACACATCCCCGATGCACGTTGCAACATCGATCAAGGAGGCATACATGCCCCGGCGTGACACCTACACCATCCGTTTGGAGCCCGCACTTGGCTCACGGTTCCAGCCCACGGGGTTCCCGAATCTGGGGGCCGCCGAGTTCGAACGACCAGTTGATGACGGCGGCTGGGAACGCTGTCTGCTCGTCGAATCCGAGCAGTCGATGGCCAACCGGCTCGAAGCCACCCTCTGGGACGAGCCCAGGAAGGCACCGATCGAGGTGATCGAAGCGCTGCCGCACCTGGTGTGGGACGGTGGCGACGGGCAGACGACCTCCAGCCGCCTCGAAGCACACCGCATCGCCTCCCCCTACTTCCGCAACGCCGAGACCGAGGACGGCGCCAAGGGCATCGACTGGATGAACCAACGGCTGGGCCTGGTCGACGACCGACTGCGTGCCCCCTTCGAGTTCGCGGCCGCGCTGTTCGCGCTCGACCCGCTCTGCCTGGTCCACGGCGTGTTCCTCAGCGACAAAGCGTTCAACGGCAACCCGCGGGTGGCGCGGGCGATCACGGCCAACATCGAGGCCTACGACGTCCGGGAGGCCTACTCCGGCGGCGTCAAGAAGGATTCGGTGCGAACCGGAGCATCCGCGGGCAAGGGTTCGGCCGAGGGCTACGGCATGGTCCCCTTCGACCGCACCGAATGGACGGCGCGCCGGATCGAAGCGCACGTCGCGATCGACCTGGACCAGATCGCCTCCTACCGGCTGTCCGAGGCCCAGACTGCGGTGCTGGAAGCGTTGGCTCGCTACGAGGTCGCTGCCCTGTTCACCGGCACCCTTCGGTTGCGCACCGCCTGTGACCTCCAGGTCAACGACGGTGACGTCCCCCCGCTTCAGGACGCTGAACGCGCCTTGAGGGCGGCCGTCGCCGAGCTCGATCCGGCTGACCGAGGCGGAGCGCACCTCCTGCACGGAGGCAGCTGACATGTCGCTCGTGGTGACCCTGCGCTTTCCGCACGGGCGCTACCACGCCACCCCGTGGGGCCGGCAGGTCAACGAAGGCCGACCCGAGTGGCCGCCGAGCCCGTGGCGGATCGCACGCGCCCTGCTGTCGGCCTGGCATCGATCCGGCAGTCCCGTGGACGAGGACGTCGTGCAGTCGGCACTTCGGCTGCTCGCTGCGCCCGTCACCTTTCACGTCCCCCGTACGGGACGGGGCCATGCCCGCCACTACTACCCGCTTGCCAAGCGCAAGAAGGGCAAGAACCGTGACGACACCACGCTCGGCATGGACTCTTTCGTGACGATCCACCCTGGTGATCCCTGCGTCCTGCAGGTTGCCGCCGACCCGACAGCTGCCCAGGTCGAGCTGCTGACCGCGTTGGCTGCGCAGGTTGGCTACCTCGGCCGGGCCGAGTCGCTGGTCGACATCGAGATCGGGACGACCATCTCCGACGAGGTGCTCACGCAGCTAAGGCAGTTGCCTCCGGCGGACGATCTGTCCGCCGCCAAGGACGTCGAGCCGTTGCTGGCCCCGGCCGCCGATGTCACCCTCGACCAGCTACGCATCACGACCGCCCAGTTGCGCGACCGGAGTATCCAGCGTCCCCCCGGCTCGCGCCCGGTGCTGGTGCCCTACGACCCACCGCTACAGGGCTCCAGTGTCGCCCGCAGGCCGTTCCGGGTGGAGCGGGCACATCCCGACCTCGCCGTCCTCCAGTTGGTCGGGCGTCCACTCCCCCGGCTCGGTGACGCCGTGGTCGTGGCCGAGCAGGTTCGTCAAGCAGCCCGCGGAGGTGGCGCCAGGACCGTGGCGTTCACCGGCCGCCGTGACGACAGCAACCAACTTGATCACGCTCACGCGTACTGGTTGCCCCTCCCCGACCGTTTGGACGGAACCCGGGCCGGCAGCACGATCGACCGGGCGGTCGTCTGGTGCCAGGGCGGGTTCGAGGATGAGGAGGTCCGTGCGCTGATGGGCGTCGGTCAACTCATCTGGGGGCAACCCGGACAAGGACCCTTCCCGCTCGAGTACGCGCGTGGCATCATCGGAGAGACGGTCGTCGCGAGCCCTGCCTACCTCGGTAGCGCGCAGCGCAGTCGCCTCGAGTTGTTCGCCGAGACGAGAACCTGGCACACACTTACGCCCGTCACCACCAACCGGCATCAGAAGCCTCGGCAGTCCGACCAGGCCTTCTTCATCGACGTCGTGCGTCGCCAGCTTCGCCACACAGGACGTCCGTTCGCCGAACACGATGTCGAAGTCGATGTCGACTGGCGGTCTTCGGCTGGCTTCCGAGCACACCGCAACCCGACGGTCAGAGACCGCACGGGGGGCACCCACCGACGCACACACGTCCGACTGAGGTTCCGACAACCCGTCCGTGGGCCAGTGCTCCTCGGTTCGCTCTCGCACTTCGGGCTCGGAACCTTCATTCCTCAGGAGGGTTGACATGGATGAGCAGGAAGAGATCCCCCATCTGCTCCCCGCCCGCATGCTCAACGAGTACCACTACTGCCCGCGTCTGTTCTACCTCGAATGGGTGCAGTCACGGTTCGAGGACAATGACGACACCATCGAGGGTCGCTTCCACCATCGACGCGTTGACAAGGAGAAGGGTGCAGCCCCACTCCCCGAAGAGGGTCAACTGCTCCGTGCTCAGTCGGTCCTGCTGTCGTCCGACGGCTTGGGGCTGATCGCTCGCGTGGACGTGCTCGAGGCCGATGGCGGTCTCGTCGTGCCGATCGACGTCAAGCGAGGCCATCCACCCGACATTCCGGAACGCGCCTGGGATCCGGAGCGGGTGCAGCTCTGCGTCCAAGGTCTGCTGCTTCGGGAGGCGGGCTACCGATGCGAAGCCGGCGTGCTGTACTTCGCGGGGGCGCGTCGCCGGGTGGACGTAGTCTTCGATGAAGCACTGATCGCCCGAACCCTCGAGTCCGTCGAAGACGCTCGCCAGGTGGCGGCACGCGATGTCGCGCCCCCACCTCTGCTGGACAGCCCCAAGTGCCCGAGATGCTCCCTGGTCGGAATCTGCCTGCCGGACGAGGTCAACACTCTCACGGAACGCCAGCAGTTGCCGCCCCGACGCATCATCGCCAAGGATCGCGACGCCAGGCCGCTCTACGTACAGGAGCAAGGGGCGCGTGTCGGGGTGAACCAGGGACGCATTGTCGTGCGCAAGAACAAGGAAGAACTGGCCTCCCGTAGGCTGATCGACGTCTCACAGGTGTGCCTGGTCGGAAACGTCCAGATGACGACACAGGCTTTCCGTCAACTGTTCGCACGCGAGATTCCGGTCTGCTTCTTCAGCTTCGGTGGTTGGTTCTCCGGAATGGCCGAGGGTCTGCCCTCGAAGAACGTTGACCTTCGCAGGCGTCAGGTCGTTGTCGCTGGTCAGGGCGGTCTTGACGTCGCACGAGAGTTTGTGGCGGGCAAGATTGCCAACGGCCGCACGCTGCTGCGAAGGAACGCACGAGATGACGTCAGCGAAACGGTCGCGCGACTTCGCGAACACCAACGAGAAGCGCGTGCCGCCATCAGCGTGGCATCGCTGCTCGGCATCGAGGGTTCGGCAGCCCGTGCCTACTTCGCTGCCTTCGATCGGATGCTGGCTCCCGCAGCAGACGACGCCGCCGAGCGTTTCGACTTCAACGGACGCAACCGTCGGCCTCCAAGGGATCCGGTGAATGCGCTCTTGTCGTTCGTCTACGCACTGTTGGTCAAGGATCTGACTGCCATCGCCTTCGCCGTCGGGTTCGACCCATACCTCGGCTTCTACCACCGGCCGCGGTTCGGTCGGCCAGCACTCGCCCTCGACCTTGCTGAGGAGTTCCGCCACTTGGTTGGTGACTCTGTGGTCCTGCAGGTCATCAACAATGGCGAAGTCAAGGGTTCAGACTTCACGATTCGTGCAGGTGGCGTTGCGTTGTCGAAGGAAGGTCGGAAGGCGGTCATCGAAGCCTACGAGCGTCGCATGGACATCGAACTCACCCATCCGGTGTTCGGCTACAAGGCGACCTACCGGCGACTCCTCGAACTCCAAACCAGAATCCTGGCCGCCTACGTGCTGGGAGAAGTTCCCGAGTATGTGGCACTGACGACGAGGTAGCAGTCATGAGAAGACGCTTCCTCTTTGCCTATGACATCCGCGACGAACGCCGACTGCGTGCCGTCCATCAGATCGCGAAGGCCTACGGTGAACCCTTGCAGTACAGCGTGTTCGTCGGTGACCTTGACAGAGGAGAGAGACTCGGCCTCGAAGCAGATCTACGCGACGCGATGAACCTCACGGTGGATTCGGTTGTCTTCGTCGATTTGGGGGAAGCAACTGGACGTGGCAGCGACTGCTTCGAGTTTCTTGGTCATCGCCCCTTCGACCTGCCCCAGTCAGGTGCGGTGATCGTCTAGTGCGAGCGCTACAGCGGTGACTGGGTTCTCGGGTAGGTCTCGCACGCTGGTCGGAACGGGTTCCGGTCCTTGACAACTGAAGACTGGCGGTGTTCGATCGCGCAGCGCGAGGAGACCTCGCAAGACGATGTGTTTTCTGAGCTCAGCCGTAGGTTTCCCCGAGAGCGGTCTCCGGGGCCGCAAGGCCCCGGCTCCATTGAGGCTCGAACGAGGTCGAGCTCGAGATCGTCCGCCGCGAGTCTCCGGGGCC